>JABDBX010000005.1 GCA_013288445.1 Bacteroidota bacterium | reverse complement strand
CAAAGTTAGGCTGCGACTTTTGGGTTAAAGCTCATTGAGGAAGTCGTTAAGGGTTTGTTTTTTCCCGTTGGCCGCTTTAAGTATCCTTACTTGTTCAATAGCCTCTTTTAAATCTGACTTTAATTTAAGGGCCTGCTCATATTTTTTCAACTTAGCGAGCACTTTTTTCCATTCAGCCACAGGTAACTGAATGGCTTGGGTGTGACCATTTACATCATTTACATATTGAAGGGCAATTTTCATTCTTCAAATTTATGGATTTTTGGGAATTCTTTATCGTCACTTTTTCGCTGCCCTAATGCAGTCCACATAGTGCATCACTGCATTTGCGCTGTCTGGTTGTAACGGTTGCTCGTAGCCGGCAAGGCTGAACTTCGCAATTTTTTTTGTCGTGAAGTTTTTCAGTGTTCCTTCGGTGAGCGGGTAAAAAACATACCGGATGGCCTGTGTTTTGTCGTTCGTAAAGTCATGACTTATTTTTATGGTATCGTCAACGAATATAGTCTTGTCCTCAAATTCTACTCTCAATTTTTGTTCTTCCTTTTCCACCTGGCTGCCATCTGGCGCTTTTTTATAAATGTTGTCGAGATCACCGGTTATCTGGAAGATGATAAAGAAATTATCAGAAGGGTTATCCTCGTTGAGTACGTAGTTTCTTGAGACCCTTATTGGAGGAACATTCGCCTGGTCGTAAGGGGATGAAAAGTCGAAAATAGTTTTATCTGGCGAGACTTCTTTTTTCACCAGGCTACAAAAATCCTGACCATGTGCAGTTTGTAGCAGCGTAAAACAAAGTAGCAAACAAGTGATTTTCATAACGAGGAATTTAATGGATGCATTTTCACTTTAAATATACAATAATTATTTGTTGGCGCGGCAGTTATTGCAAATTGTATCAAATTTGATACATTTGTGAAACTCTTGCAATGAAATCCAGCGAGTTAGTACGGCGAATAAAAGCAGCGGGATGGGTGGAAGTGAGGCAGAAAGGGAGCCATAAAATATTTGTTCACAAAGACTAAATCTATTCGCTGCCTGTTCCCGATCATGGTTCGAAAGAAGTTGCAAGTGGTACGGCCAATGCAATCCTCAAAAAAGTAGGGCTAAAATAGGGTATTGGGGCGTTCTTTAATTTAAAAATGAGGTAAAAATGAAAAAGATAGAACTGATAATAGAAAAGAGTGAAGGAATGCTATGGGGGAGAACAGATGGCAAAGGCTGGATGCCCACGCCCTGTGGGGGCACAATTGACGAAGTGATCGCGAACTTAAAAGAATTGGCAGGTGACTATGTGGCGAATGAAGGCAAGCATGACAAAGCATGGAACAGAATAGACTGGGCCTATGTAACTTACGACTTGAAATACGATCTCGTTGCCTTTTTTGAAACTTTTAATTATCTAAATTTATCTGCCATAGCTGGTAAGATAGGCATAAACAGAACGCTATTGAATCACTACAAAACGGGTTTAAAATACCCCTCCGCAGAACAGGCAAAAAAAATA
This sequence comes from Bacteroidota bacterium, assembly GCA_013288445.1. Classification (GTDB taxonomy): domain Bacteria; phylum Bacteroidota; class Bacteroidia; order Chitinophagales; family Chitinophagaceae; genus Nemorincola. The sequence goes on along the minus strand of JABDBX010000005.1, from coordinate 51,697 downwards.
GAAGATGCAATTCATGTATTGGCCGCAGAACTTGGTAAGGTAAAATTAGTAGCGTAAAGGGAGGCTCCTCCTACCATTCACTTTGCATCAGGTTGGTGTTTGTTGGTGTTGACCCTGGCAATGCAAATGAGAACCGGAAGCCTGAGTTGTGGCTCATATGGCTGTCCCAGGATTGCACGAAGTCCAGCCTTACCGTGCGCACCAGCTTCCAGCCAATATTGTCTATCCCTACAAAGGCTTCGGCATAATAATTGCTCTGGCTGGAGTAAAAGGCATTGCTGCCAAACAATAAATAATACCTTGCCTGCCTGAGCAACGGGATCTTATTACTAAGCAGTCCATTGAGGTGGTATTCTATATGCCCCTCGCCATAAAGCGGGGCTTTATTGCTGAATTCGTAGTATTGGGCGAACTGGAAGCTTTGCAGATAGGGAGCTGCATAGCCTATGCCCCTATCGCCATACAGGTGCATAAGATCGGGAATAGAAACGTATGCGCTGTTTAAAAAGCCGCCGCAGGCAAAGTGATATTTAAGCAGGCCCAGCAAATGAAGACTAACATCGTTTTGTATGGAGAAGCGCCATTTGTCGAAGTTAGATACGCTGTTAACTATGCCCGGTATGCCTTTATCATAAGTAAAGGAGAACAATGGCCACGAACTGCCATTGGCCACTTTGAAATCGGGGTATTGGGTGTAAGTGAACACCGGTTTGTAAGAAACCGATGCATGTAGTATGGCTGCATCATTTTTCACCCAGGCGGTAGCTGCCTGCACCAGGTTTGGTGGGGTGTTGGATGCATAGCCCCCATTGTCGCCTTTAAAGAAACTATAGTCGGTGGTATTCTGAAGGGGCAGGCGTTGCTGGTATGCGGCCCTTACTATCCATTTCAGCCCGTTGCCATAGTTTCGCGCCACTACTGCGGCGGCATCCCAACGTTCATAAATTTTCAGATCGTTTTGCCGGTATAGCAAAGCGGAGTAAGTGTTGAACCACGGTAGTACCGGGTTTTCGGGATTGTACTGATAGACATATTTGCCGCCTTCTATGCCGTACACCCATGTACGGTTTAGCCAGGCCCGGTCCTGGTCCAGGTAGTATATGCGGGCAACCGAGTTAAAGTGCGTATTGCTGAACCCATACCGCATAGCCAGGTCGGCAAACAATAGTTTCCCGGTATCTATCATATGCCTGTAAGATAGCTTGGGGGCTATGTTGTAGCCTTCCACTATGTTGTAGTTGAGCATATTTGGTGTAGTGAGACCCAGCAACACAGAGTTAGTGGAATATTTGTCCCTATACTGTGGGCCGTTGAAGGTAAAGCCGCTAAGCAGCAGTTTTAGGGGTTTGAATTTATTTCCGTTTCGCCGTAGTGAATCGAGATGCGCCGGGTCACTGAATTTTTTCACCAAACTATCCTTCACAACAAAATCTCTTCTCTCATCTTTTTCCAAAGGAATGGGCCGGTTTCCTGTCCAGTACGAGGTATCTTTTTTATTGGCAGTCTTATCGTACTCGCTCGAAGCGCGACTGCCGAAAATGGAATCAGGGATGGCTTCGTTTACCTTTTGGTTGTTATAAACAGCCACACCATCTGCTGTAATATCAAATCCCAGCAGGTTTATGGCCAGGTATAACACCTGATTCTTTATTACCCAATTATCTTTCTCCATGGGCAAGAATACCTGGTCAATTTTCAGTGTGTCGAGTTGGTCCAGGCCAGATTGTTTTGTCAGGGTCATGTTCAGGCTATGAATGGCCCATTCGCTGTCCACAATGTAAATGATGCCGTTAAAGCATGGCTCAAAATTTCTTCTTTGCGTAACTCTTATTTTATAAATGGTATGTCCGTGGTCATCGAACTGGCCGAGGAGTTTGTACTTATAATAGAGCAGCGCCCTGTCGCCAACCGGTGATACAAAGCCCCGTGAGTCCTTACCCAGCACATTCACGTTATTGTTGTAAAATGTGATCACCGGAGGGAATCGTGAGAAGCCCAGCCCGCCCTGGTTGCCGCTTTCATGCACAGAATGGATAACGGTTTTCTCGTTGTCTCCATCCGAATAATAATCTGCTTCTTCCTCAGCCAGGTACAATACGCCCGAACCAAGGCTGTCAATATTATCTGTTTCGTCCTTTACTTTTTGACCCAGGAATTTTTCCGGCATTTTTCGCGAGCGGCCTACACCTTTGAAATAAATAGAGCTCTGGAATGATCTCACCTGGTTGAGATGGAATTGTCGTTTTTCTATAGCGCTTCGTATTATGTCGTAGGCAGGGTCTTCGGTGGAGGCGGATACCACTACCTCGGTCATATCGAGGCTCTGTTGTTTCAATACAAATTTATGTTCTACCAATTCATTGCCTGTGAATGAGATATTAAATGAGGCTTGCTCATATCCCATGTATTGGCAAACGACTTTGTAAAGCCCAGGGGCCATTGTTAGCTCAAAATCACCGTTGCTATTGGCTGTTGTCCCAAGCGTAGTGCCGGCAAGATATAAGGTAGCATAAGGCAGTTGTGCGCCATGCTCATCCACAACTTTTCCTTTCAACACTCCTGCAAGAACGTGAAGGGACAGTAGGGTAAAAATGAGTGTAGTAAAGTATCTCAGGCCAGACATGTTTTTTATGCCATCGGTTTATGGCCTACAGCAAATTAACGCATTATTCTTATGTATTGGTAACTAAGACCATGCCAAAACGTACTTTTATGGAAATATACTTGTCAACCTGCGATCATAGCAAAGGAGTCCTACGGTGGATTTTCATGGCGATAACAGAAAAGAATCTTACTTCTTACTAAATAACCCATGTATTTGTGCGTCTATCTGGCGCACCACATCGGCAAAGTCTTCTTCCTTATCGGGGAATTTACAATTGTCCACATCTATTACCAGCAGCGGGCCATCAGTGTATTTGTCTATCCACTTGTTATAAAAACCGTTCAGCCTTTTCAGGTAATCGAGCCTGATGTTCTCTTCGTACTCGCGGCCACGTTTTTGTATCTGGTCAACCAGTGTGGGAATTGATGCTTTTAGGTAAATAAGCAGGTCTGGTGGTTTTATCAGTGTCTTCAGGTTCTGGAAGAAGGACGTATAATTTTCAAAATCGCGCTTGGTCATCAATCCCATATCAAAAAGGTTTGGGGCAAAGATGTAAGCATCTTCATAAATGGTACGGTCCTGTATCACGGATTCCTTTCCTGCGTGTATCTCTATGAGGTTCTTTATACGGTTGTTGAGGAAGTATATCTGCAGGTTGAACGACCAGCGGGGCATATCCTCATAAAAATCCACCAGGTAGGGGTTGTGCTCTACGTCCTCAAAATGCGGCAGCCATTTGTAATGCTTCGCCAGCATACCGGTAAGGGTAGTTTTGCCCGACCCGATGTTGCCGGCAATGGCTATATGTTTTGTAGTAGATTTTGAAGGCATGCTGGAACAAGTAAAAAAGTAAAACTAAAAAGTAAAAACAGAATTGACAGCGGTAAGATAAGAAATCGTTCTTTTAAATTCAAAGATAAGTGCATCCGCCCGTCTGTGCAAATACCTGACACACAAAAGGTTTCATTTCAATTGCAGCGTTGTAATAGGTGCATTTAGTGGGCGTTCTTTAGCTGCGTGAGTTTTGGTACAATTCCTTTATTTCTTTCAGATTGTCTTTATCCAACGGCTTGTTTATGAATTTTTTTACAATCGGGTTGTTGTTGGCCCTGTCATGGTCTGCCGGGCTCAGAGAGGAAGAAAGCATTACAATACAGCAACTGTTGTTAATGAATTCCGGCAGCAGTGATATTCGCTCCAGGAATTCAAAACCATCCATTTGAGGCATGCGGATATCCAATATGATGATCTCGGGAAAAACTTCCGGGTTGTCTTTGTTTGTTTGAAAAAAATCCAGCGCTTTTGCCGCCATATCATATTCTATGATCTCCACAGCAAAATTGTTTTTTTGCATCACATAGGCTGCAAGATACCGGTCTATCTTCGTGTCATCTACGATCATTACCCGTTTAAAGGTGGAATTTTGTGCGCCCATTATTATTGGAGATTAGTTAAATTAGGAAGTTTAAGGGTGAATTTTGTGCCCACACCAAGCTGTGATTCAAAGCGGATATCCCCCTGTAATTTTTCAATGGTTTCCTTCACGATATATAACCCAAGTCCTGAGCCATCTGATTTTTCTGAAACACGGTAAAACATATCGTAGATCTTCTGGTGGCATTCTTTAGGAATGCCGATCCCGTTATCTTCAACTTCTATCAATGTTGTTGTTTCATTTGAATGTCCGTTGATCTTAACGTATGATTCTGCAACACCTGTATTACGGTACCGGATGGCATTTGAAATGAGGTTATTCATTACTACCCTGAAGCGGTTCTGGTCAGTAAAAAAATGCCCGCTCTGCTCGATGTTAACCGAAATGCTTACTTGCTTTTCTTCACTTCCCATGTATTGCAGATCACTGATCACCTCTTGTATCACTTGCTTAAAGTCGATATTTATTGCATTCACCTCTCCCCGCGCATTCCGTGAGTAGGTGAGTATCTCGCCAATAAAATGGTCCAGCCGGCCTATACTGCCCTGCAACATTTTCATGTGCAGTGCCGTCAATTCTTCATTCGTTTCTTCGCCTGTTATGTCAACAATGCCTTGCATAGAAAGAAGCGGGGCACGTAGATCGTGCGATACACTGTAAACAAACTTGTCCAGTTCCTGGTTCGACTTCCGCAATTCATTATTTGATTCCTCAAGTTCCCGTTCATGTTTTTTCCGGCCCGTAATATCCTGTATAGTGCCGTGTATTTTTATATTTTGTTCCCGTTCATCTTTAACAGGTTTCCCCTGTACAAAAATTGTTTTTATGTTTTTATCCGGCATTACTATCCTTGCCTCATAGGAAAATGGTTCATGCGCCGACACGCTTTTCTGCACTAATTTTTCTATGTCTTCACGCTCATCAGGATGAATGCACTCCAGGTAACTTTCAGGGGTTGAATCCAGTTCCTCCCGCGTCCTTTCAAAAATATTATAGATCTCGTCTGATCGGTGTACCTGGTTATTTTTAGTATCCCATGTCCAGTTCCCGATATTTGCCATTCGTTGGGCCTCCGTCAATTGGGCATTGGTGATCTTTAAGTTTTCGCTTATCCGGGCTATCGCTTCTTTTTGTAGTTTTTCTTCCTGCAGGCGCCCCATTTCAAATGTTTGCTGTATGTGCCGCTCGCTGTATTTTTTAAAATGATAGGCCCATAAGCCGCAGATGTAAAATATCACCGTGGCAAGAAATCCATGTATTGCAAAAGTTTGCAGAGTCATGTAATCCAACTGGGTAAAATAAATATGGGTGTCGCCGATGTATTGGAGATACCCAAATAACGCATGGTGCACAATTACTACCAGGGCCAGTGGTATCTGTAGTTTCCAGTTTTGATAAGTGATAAGTATGGTACTGCCAATAAATGCAATAAAGTGCATCTCAAATAGCCCGTGCATCTGGTAGATATACTGGGCCATAAAAATGCCCAGTACCACGCTAAGTACATATTGGTACAGGTTTGAGTTTGGCAATGCAAACTTCACTGAATAATAAGCGATCAGGGACAGGGAGCCTACTCCGACGCCAATGGTCCAGGTATCATAAAAGAATGACAGCAACAATCCGGCAATAAAATAACATGCAAGAAAATAGTCCATCAATTTGTCCGACTTGTTTTTAATCTGCACCAGGAATGCGTCGATGTGCATTACCGGCGCTTCTTTCCGTTGTAGAAATTTTCGACTTTCCATAAGTGTCATTTAGTGCAAACTGGCAATTCACAGCCATAGGCTTTGAGGGCATATGCGCTGAAAACGGGGTGTGCAATATTATTTAACAAGGTATCAATGGCCATCTGGGCATAGTTGCTGTTCTTGTCGGTGCAGTAACGGCTCTTATTATAGTTGCCCCTGTAATACAGGTTGTGGCGGGCATCAAGCAGCACCGCTTGCGGCGTGGAGTAAACTCCGCACGCGGTGGCAATGGAGGAATCAAATAGTATTGGGATGTCGAGGTCAAATTTCTCGCGTATGTCGTTGACGGTGTATTTTTTATCCTTGCTCAATACCACTACAGCAAAGGATATAGTATCTCCATATCGTTTTACCAGTGATTTGAAGTGAGGGATATTGAAACGGGAACAGGGACATGCCGGGTTAAAGAAATGTATAAAAACCGGCCGGTCCCCGGTATTTGCCAAACTATGGGAAAGATCAATGTGTGTGCCGGGATCTATGGCATGATAACATACCGGCACCGGCGTTGGTAAACTGAATTTCCATTCGTTATACCAGAATAAGCCTCCGATACCGGTAAATAAAAGCGATAACCATACAAAGACAAATATTTGCTTCATATTTTCACAGTTAAAGGATCAATTGCTACATAACGCGATCAAGTGCTTGGCTAACCAAATATACTATTTTTTGCGTTACTTAATCATCTTTAACAAATAAAAAATAAATTATGGTATTGTCAACCTGCTGTTTTTAAAACGGCTTTGTCGATGTTTTTACCCGCCCAATAGCAAAAAAAAGCCCAACCAAAATCAGAGAAAATTGCTGCGGCAATGAAAACTTTCGTGTTGATATCGGTTGACCCAAACAATAGAAAAATTAACCCACTTATTCCACGCGACCCGCAATAAACAACAGTAATTACAAGGAATGCTTTTAACCCGGTTGTATTTCTGAATTTTGTTGCGGCAAAAACAATCAAGCTTGTTGCTCCAAAAATAAAGAAAATTAAGGCAAATAACGCGCCAAATGCATCTGCGAATGGCATCCCATCCACCTGAGATATAGTTAAGCCGATATAAGGGGTTAAGTTCCCTACAAACTCCCCAACAGTTTCGTCATGTATGCACGAACCAAGAAGTGGTGCAATAGTGAGAAAAAGACAAAGAGCTATAGATATTTTCCTTCTTCCTTCCATTTTAATCATTTATAGGAAGAATTGACGTTTGTTTGAATAGCAACTCCATAGCTGAAAGTATATTCTAAAGCGACGCTCTTAGGAGTTCGGGGTTAATAATTGATCCCAATCAGCTTCCTTGCCCCCGAAATGGTCTGCGATGCACTTGCCCGGGCTTTCTCTGCGCCTTCTTTAAGTATTTTTCTAAGGGCAGCCTCATCTTTTTGTAGCTCCACAGCACGCTCGCGGATGGGGCGCACAAATGCTGCCATGTCTTCGGCCAGTTGCTTCTTCATATCGCCATAGCGTATGTTGCAGTTGTTGTATTGGCTGCGGTATATGTCCACCACCTCGGGCCTGGAGCTAAGGTGCATCAGCAGGAAGAGGTTCTGGATATAGTCGGGCATAGCTGCATTGGGTTCTGTTGGGCCCGCATCCGTTTTAGCCTTCATTATCTTCTTCTTTATTGTGTCGTCATCGTCACTAAGGAAAATGGTGGCGTTCACATTTTCACTCTTGCTCATTTTGCCGCTACCATCAAGGGCCATGATTTTCACAGCATCGTGGTTGAACCGGAATACCTGTGGCTCGGGGAAGTAGTCGCCGTACCGCATGTTGAACCGCTGTGCGAAATTACGCGCCATTTCCAGGTGTTGCTCCTGGTCTTTTCCCACCGGTACTTTTACAGCTTTATGGATAAGAATATCAGACGCCATCAATACCGGGTAGGTAAGCAGCCCGGCATTTACATTATCGGGTTGCTGGCGCACTTTATCTTTAAAGGTGGGTACCTTTTCCAGTTCACCTTTATAGGCAAGCATATTCAGCATCAGGTATAGTTCTGGTATCTCCGGTACGTCGCTCTGGGCGTATAAGGCCACCTTTTCTGGGTCAAGGCCGCTGGCAATATTCTCTGCCAGCACACGGAATACATTTTCTCTAAGATCTTTGGGGTCCGGGTGGGTGGTCAGGGAATGATAATCAGCTACAAAAAAATAGCAGTTATACCCATCCTGCATCTTTACATAATTCTGGATAGCGCCGAAATAATTACCGAGGTGCAAATGCCCTGTAGAGCGGATGCCGCTCACTACAATTTCCTTACTCATTGCGCAAAGATAATATTAATGGCTGAATGGCTTGATTGCTCAATGGCTCAATGGTGTCGTTAAATAGAAAATGGATAATTCCTTAATTGCTCAATTGTGCAATTATTTTCGTTGGCTGGCGTTCAGAATAGTCACGCCGATAATTTCCTTGTCCTCATACCGAATAATGACCTCATCTTCTGTCATTTCAGCATTATCAGCATGGTTCGGCTTTTTAAAGTGCAAATATAAAATATCAGCTTCCTCATCGTAAGAAGACCAAACCGTTTTATGTTTTAAAAAATACGGCAATGCTACGTTGATCTCTTCTAAATATGCTGTTTCCATAAAATCCGTTTCTTTTGAAATTCTTGCTTCTTGTCTGAAAAATACGCTGTCAAAATAAATCCATCGTTTTCATTTGTTTCTTTATAAACCACCACAATAAATTTGGGTGCTTTTTCATAAAATTCTTTTACTGCTATTTTTGCATTGTTATTTCCTTCATAAATTATTTCGGGTGATTCAACAGCATCAAGAATTTCATAATAATAGTCAGCTATCTCAGAATGCCCTGTCGTGATATGTTGCCATCGTTCACTTGTTAACCGTATTGGTATTCCATTTTTAGAAATTGCAAGGTCCAACTTTCATAAATTTTAGAATATAAATAGAAGTTGCTATCGTAATATCATTTGATCATTTTTTAAACAAACTATTTTACCAGCCATGTACTATATTTTTTCATTACTACTTCATGAGGAATAGTTTTACCTTCTTCCATTTCTTTCAACCCGGTTTCAATGGCGTCTTTTTCGTCATTGCTTATTTTGTCCCACCAATCTTCTTCTTTAATTTCTGCGGTACTCATAGCAGCACAATTGTTACCCAAATTTACTACAAATTCTAATTGATTATCGCCTATTCCAACAGTTTTTCTATCTGTCCTATAAGCTTTTCGGTGCTTCCGGGGCGGGCTATGTCATCGGCATGGGCGAAGTTGCCATTCTTATCCACCATGAAGTAAGCGGGGATACCATAAAATCCATACTTTTTTACAATGTCTGATTCGAACCGCTGGTCCACGTGGGTGTTAATGCCGTCAATGTCAAAATCTTTTATCGCCTCTTTCCATATGGTTTCTTCCGGGTCAAGGGATACATATACGAAGCGGACTGGTTTATCCTTAAAATGTTCGCGCACTTTTTTCGATGCGCCCATTTCTGCAATGCAACCTACGCACCCCCTCGACCAGAAATCTATATAGACCACATTCCCTTTAAGTTCAGACAGCTTCATCGTTTTGCCTTCGGGTGTAGTTATATCAAAGTCCACCTCCGGTTTTCCGTTTGCTATTGTTTTCTTGAATGCTATGGCGTGTTCTATTATTTCCATATCGCCCTTCCTGTCGGGGAAGTGTTTTTTGAAGGTTGCAAATTCACGATCTATCAGTTCCATCGGCTTCTTTTTTGTGTCGCTGTATATACGGCTACCCGCGTAAAACTCCGCTGTTTTAGGCGGCATACGTTCGTAGGCCATAGTAAGGGTTGTATCTCCCGGCCAGGCTACCGAATCAGGCACGTTAAGTTCTGCCCGGTCCTTAAAAATTTGCAGGTAGAACACATTGGTGACATAGGCATAGTAGGCAGGCATGTTTATATAATCATCGTTAAATGCCTCCGGAATATCGCCTATTATAGCATAGTTTTCTTTAGGTATGTTTTTTACACCCATCGTCTTTTGTTTTGCCATTTCATGAAAAGAAGGGTACTTGGCCATTACGCTATATACTTCGTAGCGCTGGCTGGCTTTGAAATAATCACTGAACCCGGTGGGTAGCCCGGCACTGTTTGCCCGCAGAAAATCCAGTTCTTTGTCCTCCAGTTTCTTTAATTCTTCCTTAAACGCCGGTTGCTCTTTTCCAAAAAACATTTGCCCCTGTATGGAAATCTTCTTCATGGTAGGGGTTGCCAGCATATGCTTCGCCATAAAGTTGGCCAGTTCTTTTCCATTGCCTTCATAATGCAGCGAGCTGTCAAAGTTGCTTGCGTCGATCGTTAGTGTGAGGTCTGCGCCGGGCTGAACATACACTTCGGTTTCCTGGTTGCCGTGTGTGATTTGCACATGCGTAAAGCCTTCCGGCACCGTCAGCGTTACGCTGAAGTTTCCTTCCTTGTCTAATCTTGCATAGTAGTTTATTGGCTGGTAGGCTATCTGGGTTATGGAAGGCGATACCAGTATGCTGTCAGAAATGCGGTGCGTTACCTTGCCGTGTATCGTTACGTTTTCTTTGCCGTAAGCGGTACTGCAGCAGGCGAGCAGTAGGGGGAAGATCAGTTTCATCTATTTAGTGTTTCAGAATTGGTGCCGAGTACAAATAATATTGGCAAGGTATAGAAAACGGAAACGTCTTCGCCATCACGTTTTCCCGGCTCCCATTTGGGCATCTTCTTTATCACCCTCAGCGCCTCCGCAGACAATGAAGAATCAGGTGATTCCAAAATTTCCGCCGGCCATATCTTGCCCTTATAGTCAACTACCAGTCTGACCTTCACTCTGCCTTCTATATTCTTCTTCAGTGCAGCCTCGGGATAGGCCAGGTTGTCGTGTAAGAATTTTCCAATATCAATAGTTGGTTTGGGCGCTTTGTCAAGTGACTTTACTAAATGGTAAAGTTTACGTTTATTGACAACAACTTTTCCATTGGCCATAGTTGTGTCATGGTAAAATGTATATTCGCAATAGCTCACCGCTTCCAGGTCTTTCTCATCGTGCGATTCGCAGGGCACCTCGGCAATGTTGGAAGGATCTTTTGGTGGCCATTTGTCATAGGTGGTACGTTTATAAACGACAGGTTTCGGAAGATCACATCGCTCCGCTACAACTTTGCAATCGTTTGAATCGGCTACGGGCTTGAAAACGAATATTATATTATCAGCCATCGGCTTGTCGGGTTGTTTGCAGCTTTGGATATACACTACGCCTGCAAGTAGCAAGATGGCACATGAACAGGTTTTCATGATGGCAATTCGCAATTTTTGGCTATTCATTGGATCGTTTCGCAACATCATTATCCTTCGTTTCAATGCGTGGTAAAAGAAGGTGTGGGACAAAGCAAATCTGTTGGTGTTGAATGCCCCATTTAGCAAGGTGTTTACATAGGCGTCTTTGTTTTTTACGGCATAAGCATCTGCCTGAAATTCATGAACTATTTTCAGTTCCCGTCCTATTGCATATAGTATTGCATTTGGCCAAAATGCAATTTGCATTAGGCGTATAAATACAACGTCTGCACTATGCTTCAATTTGATGTGCGCAAGCTCGTGCTCAAAAATTACCGGGTCAATTGTTTTGTCAGGTAGAAATATACAGTTCCCGAAACTACCCGGCCCGGCTTTTGTGCCAATCATAACTTTTACTCCATCCACCATTTCATTTTTGTTTCGCCGAACGAACCGCCGGAAAGAAATAAACTGCAACAATGTCACTATCAAAATGGCTGCGGATACCAATAAGTAAGAAATCAAAATAATATTGCTCCAGTTTATAGGCTGGGTGGTCACCGCCTGTCGTTGCGAAAATATGGTTACCTGTGGCAATGAAATGTTTATTACAGATGGGCTAATTGGCAGAGAACGCCTCACCCCGGCAATTTTTATAAAAGGTATGATCACCGGTAGTGCCGCACACATTAATAAATACATTCTGTTCCAGTTGTTGGACGCTTTGTTCTTTAGCACGAATAAGTACACAGCATATAGCAAAGCTGAATAGGCGGTTATCTGAGATAAGTAAAGCATAGAGGTCATTTTTTAGGATTATTGCTTTTCAATTCTTTCAGTATGCTTTCCAGGTCCTCGATGCTTATGTCTTTTTCTTTTGCAAAAAACGAAAACATATTGGTATAGGACCCTTCAAAATATCCTTTCACAAATTGTTTCATTGACCGTTTTGTGTAGTCTTCTTTCCTCACCAGCGGGTAGTATCGATTCGATTTTCCAAAAGACTCATGGGCCACAAACCCTTTATCCGCAAGAATTTTTATAATGGTGCTTACCGTATTGTAGTGCGGCTTAGGGTCTGGCAATTCATCCACTACGTGTTTTACAAATGCTTTTTCGAGCTTCCATAGAACCTGCATTATTTCTTCTTCGGCTTTTGTGAGTGGCTTAAATATTGACTTCATAAGACTAGTTTAACTATATTTTTAGTAAATGTACTAATGTTTTAGTTTTAAAACTAAATATTTAGTTAATACGCTGCAAAACAACAGTTGGAACAATTTTTATAGCGTAAGTATAAAGACCATATACTATTAAAACATACTGTAGTCGCAAAGCGCCTGATTTATGTTATTTTTACAACCCAAAAATTTATTAGTGAATCCAGTTTATATCACAAGGCTTTCGAAATATCTGCCAAATGCGCCGGTCTCTAACGAGGAGATGGAAGCGGTGCTGGGCATGGTCAATGGAAAACCATCGCGTGCCCGGTCAATAGTGTTGCGGAATAACGGCATAAAGACACGATTTTACGCTATAAAGGACGGCAAACGCACACATACAAACCAGCAATTAGCGGCTACGGCCATTAAAGGGCTATTTGATGATCGGTTGCCAATTAGCGATCTCCAGGTATTGGCCACCGGCACATCTTCTCCCGAACAAATACTTCCCTCTCACGCCTCAATGGTGCATGGTGAGCTAGGTATAAGTAATGTGGAGATCGTTTCGGCTTCAGGGTCATGCTGCAGCAGTATGCAGGCGCTGAAATATGCGTGTATGACCGTGGCTGCTGGTGAGGCCGGTACGGCTGTGGCCTGTGGGTCGGAGCGGTTTTCGGCATGGGCGCTGGCATCGCGCTACCAGGCCGAGGCGGATAGTTGGAAAAACCTGGACAAAGATCCTTACTTAGCATTTGAAAAAGATTTCCTGCGGTGGATGCTCAGTGATGGCGCTGGGGCTGCCTTATTGCAAAATAAGCCTTCAGAAAATGGATTATCGCTGAAAATAGAATGGATTGAGATAACCTCCTTCGCGAACGAACTGGAAACCTGCATGTATGCAGGCGCAGTAAAAGAGGAGGATGGCTCCCTTATAGGTTGGAATGATATGGATATAGCAGAATGGGGCGACAAAAGTGTTTTTGCGCTGAAGCAGGATACCCGGTTGCTGGGCGAGCATATCATAAAAAAGGGCGGAGATTTTCTTCGCGAACTGATGGGAAAGCATAATCTAACCGCTGCTGATGTTGATTATTATCTGCCACACATGTCCAGCGAATATTTCAAAAAGGAGATGATGGAATATATGCATGGCATAGGGATGGATATTCCTGCCGACAAATGGTTTTATAACCTTACGCGCGTAGGCAATGTAGGTAGTGCATCGCCCTATCTTATGCTAGAGGAGTTGTTTCACAGCGGCAGGCTGAAAAAAGGTGACCGGCTGCTGGTAATGGTGCCAGAAAGTGCGCGTTTTACTTACACTTATATGTATCTTGCGGTGGTTTAATCTTTCTATATCAATGAGGCCACGGATACTGGTGCTTTATTTTACCCAAACAGGACAGCTACGGCAAATATTAGACAGCATCACATCAGGCATTGCTGATAAGGTGGATATTGACTACGCTGTAATAGAGCCGGTAAAACCGTTTCCCTTTCCCTGGACGGCATTGCAGTTTTTTGATGCTATGCCCGAAACCGTGGAGCACCTGCCGGCAGCTATTAAACCGCTGCCCGCCGATATTTTTAAGAAGGAATACGACCTCATCATTTTTGGTTACCAGCCGTGGTTCCTTAATCCTTCCCAGCCCACAACTGCTTTTCTACAAAGTGAATTTATCCGTATTTTCAAGGATAAACCTGTCGTTACCGTAGTTGGCTGCCGCAATATGTGGCTACATGCCCAGGAGAAGGTTAAAGGCTATCTCAGTGGGGTGAATGCCCACCTGGTAGGTAACATCGTACTTTCCGACAGTAATACTAACCTTATTTCTCTTTTAACGGTTATCCGTTGGTCGTTCAAAGGGCAGAAGGCGGCGTCGGGTATGCTTCCCGCTGCCGGTGTGCAAGATGTGGATATAGCCGGCGCCCGGCGTTTTGGCTTTATTATTTATAAGCATTTTCAGGAAAATAATCTGATAGACCTGCACAGGGAATTGCTTTTTCAAGGGGCGGTAATGCTTAATCCCGGCCTGGTGATACTGGAGCAGCGGGGCATTAAGAATTTCAGGTTCTGGGCTAAGTTCATCCGCGAAAAAGGCGGCCCTGGCGATCCCGAACGAGCAAAAAGGGTAATGATGTTTAAGAACCTGCTTTTGGTGGCCATTTTTATTTTGTCTCCGTTCTCTTCCTTCACGGCATTGCTGAAACGGGTGATGAAACGGCATACGCTGCAAAAAGATGTGGACTACTTCAGGCATCTTCAGTATGAAAAGGGGCGTATCTGACCAGTTTTAAACGCAGTATATGCAATTATTAGCCTACAATCTTGCACTTTACCTCTATTCCTATGCCATCAGGATATATGCCCTGTTTAATGACAAGGCGCGTAAGTGGGTAGCGGGAAGAAAGGACTGGCAGCAGCACATTGCTAATACTTTAAAAACCAGTGAAAAGCGGATTTGGATACACTGCTCGTCATTAGGGGAATTTGAGCAGGCAAAACCCCTGTTGGAAGCGCTGAAACAACAATACCCGGCATACAAAACAATAGTTACTTTCTTTTCACCATCAGGTTACGAAGCTTGTAAAGCAAAAGATATTGTTGACTATATCTTTTACCTGCCAATGGACAGCAAGCGGAACGCGCGGCAATTTGTGGAATTGACACAGCCGTCAATTGTCCTTTTTGTGAAGTACGAATTCTGGTATCATTATCTCCGGCAGTTGAAACGCTGCAACATTCCGGTGTTCCTTGTTTCCGGGGCATTCCGGGATGGCCAGGTCTTCTTTAAGTGGTATGGCGGTCTGTTCCGTAATATGCTTAAATGTTTCACCTTCTTTTTCTTGCAAGATGAAATTTCCAAACAATTAATTGCTATAATAGGGTTTGATAAAAATGTGATCGTTTCGGGAGATACGCGGTTTGATAGGGTAGCGACCATTGCCCGGAATGCAAGCGCTATACCTGCAATAGAAAGATTTAAAGGCGACAATAAAATACTTATTGCCGGTAGCACATGGCCAGGAGATGAAGATGTGCTGAAGGAATGCCTGCCACTGCTTCCCGCAAACTGGAAGCTAATTATTGCACCGCACGAAATTGATGAAGCACACATAAAGCATATCCGACAACTTTTTAATAATGAACCCGTTCTATTCTCAGACCTGGATGCGGAAACCACAGGCCAGGAGCGGCAAATACTCATCATCAACAATATCGGTATGCTGTCCCGCCTGTTTGCCTATGGCGATATAGCGTTCATCGGGGGAGGGTTTCAGAAGGGGGGCATACATAATGTACTGGAGCCTGCAGTATTTGGCCTGCCGGTTATCTTCGGCCCTGTTTATGAAAAGTTTGTAGAAGCTAAAGAACTGGCAACGCTTGGGTATGTATTCCCGGTAGGGAATGCTGCAGAATGCAGCGCCATCCTCGAGAAACTCATCACTGATGCACCATTCCGGAATGAAAAAAGTGTCGCGCTCAAAACCTTTATGCAGCAACATACCGGAGCAACAGGGAAAATTATGGATTGCATAAAAACAGGGTGCTGGTTAGATTGAGGTGTATCATGTTATGTAGAGCCGGTTCTTAAATTAATTCTGTTTTGATTTTACTAATAGTTTCTGCGAAACGGTCGTTTGCTTTAACGAAATCTGGAAGTTGGTTATTTAACCAACTCAATACTAAAATTGTCTCAGCGTGAATATCTTCTAAAGATTTGAGATTCCATGCAATGGGCTCATTATGATATACCCTGTTCCTGAAATTACGAATGTTGTTTAGAGGCGCTGAAATGTGATTCCTTTTTCTTTCTATTTTAGGCATATATGGAAATGCACGGCGGAGGTCTTTCCATAGTATGAGTTCATATTCTACGTTAAAAAGACGAACCCAAAAACCAAGAGTTAATTCTGCTACTACTTTTGAAGCAGTAGTATTTTCCCCTCTTTTTGTAATTTGACGTTGTGCGGTTGATATTTCTTTATTCAAATCCTTTAATCCAGGAGTTGACTGGATATGTACGTGCCAATCGGGAGTATTAAACATAGTAATGAGTTCCCTGTTCAAGCTGTTGCGTAATGCAACTTCAAAAACAGATAATACCGGATAAAATGCTTCAGAAAGAGCAATATTAGCATGGTAATGCTTTATTGCTATTGTTTCATTTCCTGGATGATGGTTGAAATACCTGCTCATTCTTTCGGAAGAAAATACTTTTTCTAAATATTGCTTGTTCATTGACTATATTTTGTACTTTTGTACTGCATTTATGCAGTCCCGGTATTTCCTCTCCCAGATATTCGATGCTGGTGATGAAACCGGGTTTTTGTTTAGCCACTCTTCCAAATTCTACCCAAATATTGCCAGTGTATAATTCGATTTTCCTTTTTGTACCAGTATGTATTTATCATTGAGCAGATGGCCTTCGCTGAGCTTAAAATCGAGTCCCGTCACTTTTTCTTTATTGATGCTTACGCCGCCATTTTGGAGCATTTTTTTTGCTTCTCCTTTTGAGGGGAATACGCCACTGTCGGCAAGAAATGAAATAAGATCGGCGCCTTCAGCCAGCGAGGCTTTGGTGCTTGTTACCTGCGGCACGCCATCCATTACTTCCAGCAGTTGCTTTTCATTCAGCGAGCGTAACACCTCAATAGACGATTGCCCGAAAAGAATTTCCGATGCCTGTTTTGCAAAGGAAAGGTCTTCTTCGCTGTGTACCATTATGGTCAGTTCTTCTGCAAGCGCCTTCTGTAGCTTTCGCTGGTGCGGCGCTGCTTCGTGTTCTACTATCAATGTCTTTATTTCATCTACCGGCTTAAAAGAAAATACAAGAGCCATTTTTGCGGCATCGGCATCCGGCAGTTTCATCCAGAACTGGTAGAACTGGTACGGGGAAGTACGCTCCCTGTCGAGCCATACATTGCCGCTTTCGGACTTGCCGAATTTGCTGCCATCGCTCTTGGTAATGAGCTTGCAGGTAAAAGCAAAGGTATCGCCGCCGCCTTTCCTGCGTATGAGCTCGGTGCCGGTAACTATGTTACCCCACTGGTCTGCGCCGCCCACTTGCATCAGCACTTTGTGGTTGTTGTATAAATAGAAGAAGTCGAAGCCCTGTATGAGTTGGTAAGAAAATTCTGTAAACGACATGCCCGTTTCTAACCGGTTCTTTACAGAATCCTTAGCCATCATGTAGTTTACTGAGATGTGCTTGCCTATGTCGCGTATGAAATCAAGAAAAGAAAAGTTTTTAAACCAGTCGTAGTTATTCACCATAACGGCAGCATTGGGCGAGGAACTGTTGAAGTCGATGAATTTGCCCAACTGTCTGCGTATGCAATCGCAATTGTGCTGGATGCTCTCCATATCCAGCAGGTTGCGCTCCTGCGACTTTCCTGACGGGTCGCCGATCATGCCGGTGGCGCCGCCAACAAGCGCGTAGGGCTTATGGCCCGCGCGTTGCAGGCGCATAAGCAGTGTTATGGGTACGAGGTTGCCCACATGCAGGCTATCGGCAGTAGGGTCAAAGCCTATATAGCCTGCGGTCATTTCTTTTATTAATTGTTCTTCGGTGCCGGGTATAATGTCTTGCAATAGGTTCCTTTCTCTTAATTCCGCAATTAAATTCATTGTGTGTTTTTTATTGTTAAGGCAAAAATAACGCAACGTTTTTGCCTTGTGTATATATTGTTTATTATTGCATAATGCAGTCTTTTTCATCATTTTTTTTGTACTCTCATATTTTACTCATTTATTTGTTTCGTTATTCCGAAAAATGTTTTTATCTTTCGGTACTTCTTAACAAAAATTTAAGCGTTGAAACGAATTATACTGTCATTAGCTCTGTTTCTACCTCTTTGCTTACAGGCACAGGAACACCATGAAATAGGCATCACTGTGGGCGTAGCAAATTACTACGGCGACTTGCAGCCTAAGTTATTCCCGTCCGATGGTTATCGGCCTATGGCAGGCATAGTTTACAAGTATTTTATGAGCCCGCACGTAGGGCTGAGACTGGGCGCTTCCTATACAAATCTTACTGCGGCAGATAGCCTTAGCAATATTCCCGTTAATCAGGCACGAAACCTAAGTTTTGCCACGCATTTATTTGAAGTGCACGGCGCTCTTGAAGTGAATTTTTTACCTATTGAAGTGCTTCGCCGCAAAGCCACTCCTTATATATTCGGCGGGATCTCTGTATTCTATTTCGACCCTTATGCCCAGAATGATAATGGAGACCAGGTTTATCTTCGTCCGCTGAGCACAGAAGGCGAAGGTCTTCCCATGTACCCCGACCGCAAGCAATATAGCCTTGTAAATGTTGCCTTCCCGTTTGGTGGCGGCTTCAAGTTTTTTATTGGTAAAACAATTATGCTTACCGGCGAGATCGGGTTCAGATACACAAACACAGATTATCTTGATGACGTCAGCAAATCATACGTTAACTTAGATACACTGCAGGCATACAAGGGCAAGCTTGCACGCCAGATGTCTTATCGTGGTAATACTGTCATAGGATGGGATCATAACAATCCAAGCTATGGTTTCCAGCGCGGCGATAGTAAGTCGAACGACTGGTTTTGGTATGCAAATATTACCGCAACAATTTATTTCCGCTCACTTGGTAATCCAAGGGAGTATTTGAAGACAAAGTGTCCTGGCTTTTTCCGCCAGTAATCTATTTAGTATTCCTTCAGCTTTTTTTGAAACCCGTCTGACACGAAAAGTGCAGGCGGGTTTCTTGTTTTTCGTTAAGTTCATTCCTGTCATTGCGATGTGCAATTTTCCGCTCTTGCATCTAAAAAAGTATCCTGTTCACATTAATTTATTCGTGCGTATAATTTATATAAAAAATTATTTGCTTAACAATTGAATAATTAATGAATTGTTAACAAACATTTTTTACCTTCGCATCTTCATATTCATCAGGCATCGTTTACGTCCTTTATTCTTATGCTAAACTACGCACAAGAGTAAGGAACGTTGACAAAATAAAGTACACCATCTTACTTGTTCTTTTCCATTTTTACTTCGTTGCAAAAGTCTTTAAATAATTCATTATTCGCAGATTTTACGCCTCGTAAAAAAGAAAAATAACTTCGCAATATCGTGTGCTTTATTTTGTCAACGTTCCTAAACCGCTTGTTAATGCTATATTATCGCAATTAAAATTAAATGTATGATAAAAAATATTTAATTGACAACAAAAATGGAACGATACACCACAGTGGCGAACGGGTTTACAACTTTTAGTAAAATGACTATTTCGCAAAGCTGTTATTTAGCATCTTAATATAGTAAAAGCAGAGAATCAGAGCACAAATAAATTAATTTTCAAGAACTATACTATTGATAAATTTTTAACTATGGAAAAGAAAACTACTTCATTTTTTAAGTCAACAGGAGTTAAAGCAATGTTCCTGCTTTTTGCCATTCTTTTCCTCATAAATGGTTCTGCAAGTGCCACCCATTTCAGGTTTAGCCTTGTAACGGCGTCCCGGTTGTCTGAGACGTCAACCACCGTTACTTACCAGCTAAATGTTAGCTTATCATGGCGTTTAGGCACAGCCCCTGCCGCTGTGCCGTTTACCATCAGTGGCGGCAATACCGGGGGGCTGAGTGTGGATATGACCACGGTTACTGACCCCACGGGCACATGGGACAATAGCACGGGCACCACCACAGTGACGCTGAACAAAACGACTACCCCAACAAAAATAGAATTTACGGGCTTCTCCAAATTGTCAACCATTGCAAACAATGCTACAACTAACTGGGATGTATATACTATTATCAACACAGGCGCACCGGGAAGCACACCCGTTTCTTCCTTACCTGCCATTATTAATGTAGCGGAGGGAGACCCCACTGCTACTTTCCCGATCCCCGCATCAGACATTGATGCAGGGTCAACGATCACTTACGGCTACCCGGACCTTACCACAGGGGCGCTTGCCGGGGAAACAGAACCCACCGGTTTCTCTGTTGATCCAAGCTCAGGTTTAGCAACATTTAATACCCTGGGCATGGCAGTAGGTGCCGAATACAATGCGATGGTGACAGTGACTGACAACAATGGCAACCAGATTGAGCTCGACTTCCTTATCAATATAGTATCGGCATCTGCTCCGCCAACGTTCGACTATTCGGTGACTCCTGCAAATGGAGCTGTTTTCAGCGTGGTACCCGGAGCTGCAATTACATTTCCTTTAAAGGCAGTAAACGCTGGTAGTGGTACAACCGTGAGCCTGTCGGCTTCAGGTCTGAATTCCTATATTACTTCCGCAGATTTCAGTCCCGCAATGCCTGCAACCGGCAATCCATCCAGTACAACCTTCACGTTTACTCCTTCTGCATCGCAAATCGGTACCTCGAATGTTTTGAACTTCATTGCTACAAACAATTATTCGGCGCAAACAACCACTTCGGTTATTCTTAATGTTGTTTCGGAGCCTGCTCCTTCCTTTGTGGGCAGCACACCTGGCGAGGGAACGGTTCGTTCTATATTGGCTGGTTTAGCCCACTTAGATACAATAACAGCACAAAGCCCATTGGGATCTAATGTTTCTATTCTCTCGGCAACCGTTCCTGCCAGCGGTACATTCAGCCCTACTTTACCAACAACGGGCGCTAACCCTGGTCAAACGATTTTCTCATGGACGCCAACCCCTGCCGATTTCGGAATGCATAATTGCACGGTTCAGTCTGCTATATCTTCATCACCTACTATCATTACTACACGGCACTATACGCTTATTGCAAACGATCTGCCGGTATTTACATCGTCACCTGTTACAACTGTGGCAGCTTGTAGCGGTTATGTTTATAACGTAGTGGCCACTGACGCAGATGTACCTTATGGCGACACCTTAGGTATTGTACAGGCAGCGCCGCTACCTGCGTGGCTCACGTTATCAGTTACGGGCACTGGTACTGCCGTTCTTAGTGGTACACCGGCAAACACAGACGCCGGAACCTACTCCATAGTGCTTGGCGCAGAAGATATGTACCACCACAACTACTCGCCCGTGCTGCAAACATTTACGGTCACAGTAGTTGCAAATGCCATTACCGGAACACCGCAGGTATGTGTTGGCTCAACGACAGCACTCAGTGACGCCATAACAGGCGGCACGTGGAGCAGCAGTAATACAGGGCTTGCAACTGTTGGCTCAACAGGTATTGTCACTGGTGTTGCCCCTGGCTCTGCGGTTATCACTTACAATGCCGGTTCAGGATGCGTGGCAAGCGCTACTGTAGATATCGAGGCCCTCCCTACTGTAAGCGGCATTTCTGGTGCAGGTACTGTTTGTGCAGGCAGTTCGGTTGCGTTGACTGATGGAACAACCGGCGGCACCTGGAGCAGCAGTAATACAAGCATTGCAAGTGTAGGTTCATCAGGATCGGTGATCGGCGTTACTGCCGGTGCTGCTACGATATCGTACAAGGTAACAAACAGCGCTGCTTGCTCCAATACGGTAACTGCAGGGATTACCGTTCTGCCTAGTTACACTATTACCGCATCTGCAGGTGCTCATGGCTCTATATCACCGGCCGGAACCTCCAATATATGTTCTGGCAGCAATGCCACCTATACCATAGCTGCAAGCAGCGGCTACCATATCAGCAGCGTAATGGTTGACGGCAGCAGCGTGGGTACTCCTGGCAGCTATACATTTACATCGGTAAGTACGGGCCATACTATCAGCGCTACATTTGTTTCTACTTCATGCACCGCGCCGGCAATAACTTCATGCACCGGGGATATTACTGCAAGCAATACTACAGGTGTTTGCGGCAAAACAGTTACCTATAGTGCTGTAACGGCTACCGGCACAACCCCTGTAATAACTTACTCGCAGAGTTCAGGTACGTTATTCTCTGTCGGCGTAACCACGGTTACGGTAACGGCTACCAATGCGTGTGGCACTGCTACCCGCCTGTTCAACGTGACTGTGAGCGATACCCAGCACCCAACTATTACGGCTCCTGCGGCAGTTTCTGTGAACGTATGTTCCGTTCCTGCCGCAGTTAGCCTCGGTACCCCGGTGACTGCCGACAATTGCGGTGTTGCCAGCGTAACCAACGATGCACCCGCATTATTTCCGTCAGGAACAACTACCGTTCACTGGACGGTAACAGACCTGAGTGGTAACACCACAACTGCTAATCAAACTGTGAAAGTTCATGTTTCCTCATTGAGTGTCACAGCAACCAAAACGAATGAGAATTGTTATAGCGGCAGTACCGGCAGCATTGCCACCAGCGTTAGCGGCGGCACTCCGGGTTACATGTACTCCTGGAGTACCGGCGCTACTACATCGGGCATTTCAGGTATCGCGGCGGGTACTTACTCGCTTACCGTTACCGATGCAGGTAGCTGCGCTGCAACGGGTATCTATACTATCACACAGCCTGCTGCGGTGAGCATTGATGCGAGTGTAATAAACGTTAGCTGCAATGGCAGCAATACCGGCAGTATAGGCATAGGCACGAGCGGCGGCACTTCTCCTTATACATATTCATGGAGTACAGGGGCTACATCTGCGAACATACTGCATAAAACAGCAGGTACTTATTCCCTGACTGTTACCGACCATCATGGCTGCACGGCATCGGGTTCTTATACCATTACACAGCCTGCGCCGTTGACTGCGAGCATCGGCGTTTCGCCGGTGACAACCGTACCGGGACAAGCGCCATACACTATTTTTCAAAACTATGGCCCGCAATCGGTAACACTTACGGCTTCTGTGACCGGCGGAACATCCGGCTATTCTTATAGCTGGTATCCGTCAATGGGTTGCTCTGGTGGCGGTGGCACGTCTTCCGTTTCTGTTTCTCCCACTTCATCTACTACGTACGAACTAAACGTAACAGATGCGCAGGGCTGTTTTGCAGTAAGCGCACCACAGGTAATAAATTACGTAACCACAAACTGCGATGCCAACAGCAATGGTGGCAATAGTTGTGGAAATACTTTTGGGTTTGGATTTGGCTTTGGTAATGATTGCCAGCATGGCCAGCAGCAGGCGCCAAAAATATGCTTATGTCACAACGGCACAACAATATCGGTTGATAGCGCAGATGTAGCCGCACACCTTGCCGGTGGCGATTACCTGGGCTCATGCACCGGTAATGACGATGACGACCATCATGGATGCAGGACTTCAAGTACAGGCAGCAGTATGCAAAGCGGTGCCGCCACACAAAATGCTACAGTAATCAGCGATATGATAAAGGCATATCCAAACCCTACAAATGGCGTATTCAGCCTGGAGGTGCCTACAGTGATCAAAGACGCGACTATATCTGTTACGGATCTTGCCGGGAAAACTGTAGATACCTATACGCTGACTGAAAACACCGGTAGCCCTGTTCAGTTCCACCTGAAAAATGTTGTACCAGGAATGTACCTGGTAAAAGTAAGTTCGGGTGCCAATACCTACATGGTTAAGCTGATGGTACAATAAATCTTACCGACAATAGAAATTCCGAAAGGGCTTCAGATGTTTATCATTTGGAGCCCTTTTTTATTAAATGTCTGCCTCGTCCTCACTTGACGACATAGATTTTAATGGAATCAGTCTATTTTTATAATGACCGGACCAATGGGAATTATATCATGGGTCAAATATTCCCGGACTTTTTGCGATAATTTGGTTAGCTCGCTGTACGTATTCATTGGGGCGCTTAAAACAAAAACGGCAATTGTATATTTTGAGAAATTTTGTTGGTGCTGTAAATTTTTATCGAATGTCAATAATGCTTGAAAGTCATTTGCGATCATTAATTTCAGGAGATCGCCATTTTTAATGCCATTCCATCCTTTTTCACGAACAATAAAAATTTCATGTTCGGGAAAGTCATTTTTTAATCGTTTTGGCAAATTCTCATCAAGCAACAGCCGCATAAAGTTGTTCTATATTTTTTGAGGAAAGTACTTTATTGGCCATATCTAGCACTCCTATCGCTTGTTCCTTGGTTACTGTAGGGAAGTCGTCTAAAAACTCATCAAGGGAAACGCCCGCCTCCAAATGATCAAAAAGTGATTCCACGGGTACGCGGGTACCGGCAAAAACAGGCTGACCGCCCAATACCTCATGATCAGAGGAGATAAGTGTCTTAATGTCCATAACATAAAGGTAAGATTTATCTCTT
This sequence comes from Bacteroidota bacterium, assembly GCA_013288445.1. Classification (GTDB taxonomy): domain Bacteria; phylum Bacteroidota; class Bacteroidia; order Chitinophagales; family Chitinophagaceae; genus Nemorincola. The sequence goes on along the minus strand of JABDBX010000005.1, from coordinate 27,328 downwards.
GGATATATAATCGGAAAACGACGCCGACTGTTGCTTTTATTTATCTTTGAGAAGGTACTTCGTTCAGTTTATCTTTTATAACGAATAGCTATCTGAAATGAGAAAATCTATTAGCAAAGCAGAACAAAATAGACGATTCACATTCGCGTTTGAACTTGTTTTTGAAACAAAAGGGCGGAAGAAAAATTGGGAGCATATTTTTTCGCTATGGTATTCAGCGGCAATGGCAGGACACGTGAGGGCTCAATTTTATGTGGGTACTTGTTTCGACCATGGCAATGGTGTAACAAAAAATACTGAAGAAGCATTTAAGTTCTATCTCAAAGCCGCTGCTCAGGGGCACAGGGATAGTCAATACAATATCGGTTTCTTTTACAGGGAGGGCGAACTAGTTAAGCAAGATTATAAAAAAGCAGTTCATTGGTTTTCATTGGCTGCATTAAAAGGGCTTATTGATGCACAACGTGATTTAGGCTACTGTTATTTTTATGGTAATGGTGTCAAAAAGGACTTTGAAAATGCGGTATTCTGGTATAAAAGGGCAGCAAGGAAAAAGGACCCGAAGGCTCTTTACAATTTAGGCCTTTGCTTTAAGTGCGGAGAAGGGGTTACTCAATCTTATCGGTGGGCAAAACACTATTTTGAGGAAGCAAGTAAATATGGGCATAAAAGGGCTAAAAGCCAGTTAAAAAACTATTTTAACCATCAACAATTCAAAAACACATGCCTCAAAACATTTCAATAGCCATCCACGGCGGCGCAGGTACCATTCTCCGCAGCACTATGACGCCAGAACTGCAAGCGCAGTACGAAGCCGGGCTGCAGCAAGCGCTTGATGCCGGGTACAAGATACTTGCAGACGGTGGTAGCAGCCTCGATGCGGTGGAAGTGGCTGTAGCATCGTTGGAAGATTTTCCCTTGTTCAATGCGGGTAGGGGAGCGGTGTTCAATAATGTGGGAGGGCATGAAATGGATGCTGCGATTATGTATGGCAAGGGACTGGAAGCTGGCGCAGTGTGCGGAGTAAACCATGTGAAAAATCCTGTGAAGCTGGCGCGGGCTATTATGGATCATAGCGAGCATGTGGTGCTATGCGGATTGGGTGCAGAGCAGTTTGCGAAGTTGCAGCAGCTACCCTTTTGCGATGATGCTTATTTTTATACAGATCAGCGTTATAATCAATGGCAGCAAGCTTTACTTGAAGATAAAGTGCAGCTCGACCACTCAGATAAAAAATTTGGGACCGTCGGCGCTGTTGCTTTAGATAAAGAGGGAAATCTTGCAGCCGCTACCAGCACTGGCGGCATGACCAACAAGAAGTTTGGCCGCATGGGCGACAGCCCGGTTATTGGCGCCGGGACCTATGCTAATAACCAAACCTGCGCAATATCCTGCACCGGGCATGGCGAGTTGTTTATTCGTTGCGTGGTAGCCTATGATGTCTCCTGCCTTATGGAGTACAAGGGCCTTTCGCTAAAAGAGGCCTGCGATATTGTGGTGTATGATAAGCTGGTGAAGATAGGCGGGGAAGGAGGGCTTATAGCCCTTGATAAAAATGGCAACATAGAAATGCCATTCAACAGTGAAGGCATGTACCGTGCCTGCCGTAACAGCCAGGGAAGAAATGAGGTATTAATCTACCGCTAAGAAATGTTATTGGACAGGTGTCCCACACCTTTTTCCGGTGTGGGACACCTCACGCGATACCTACGCACCGCCAGCCCTGTAAGGCAATGTCGTTAAGTTAAGGGCAAGTCAGGGGTATTGCCTTCTTCCAAGCGCGTGTCGGGACATCCCCCTTTCCCCCTTCGTCGGCGCACATGGCCTACGCGCAAGGGGGAATTCACCCGAATATGCTATCAACTGCATCATTCTACTCTACTTTTTCCTTAACTTAATGACATTGCCTGTAAGGGCGTAATCCAATAGCGATGGGCATCGCCCATCGAAAGTTACGAATACACTGACGTTAATCCTCTACATGAACTTCAATACCCGCCCCTTCAAACTTCCTCGTCTCTAAGTTGTAGGTATCGCCTTTCGACATTATATGCACAATGATGTTCTCCACAGATATTGGCTTGCCAAAGTCTATATCGGCGATATTGTTGTACTCTATGTTCTTTCCGTCTATTATTACAACGCTGCCAGAGCCAATGGCCATTAGCTCGCGTCCTTGTGATACTATTACTCCCGTGTCCTCACCCAGTCCTATACCTATTGCGCCGGGCTGTGCCGCCACGCCCTGTGCAAGCCTGTTGAACCTGCCGCGCTTATCAAAGTGCGTGTCTATGATCACATGTTGCAAAAGGCCGAGTCCAGTGGTTATTTTTACTTCTCCTTTCAGGCTGGCAATTGCTGCATTGCCTTCGTAGATCATGGTACTGCTCATAGCCATCGCGCCTGCGCTGGTACCTGCCACTACGAAGCTTTCTTCCTCATACCTGTGTTTAAGTGCATCAAGAAAGTCTGTGCCGCCAAAAATAGACGAAAGCCGGAGTTGGTTGCCACCTGAGAACATAATGCAGTTGCACTTATTCAGTCGCTCAATGTAGTCGGGTTGGGCAGCATCTTCGCGGTTGCGTATGCGCATATGGCCAACATTCAGGCAGCCAAGCTTTTCAAACGCGTCTTTATAGTTCTGCGCTACTTCATCGGGTATGGACGAAGCCGTGGTGATCACCTCTACGCGGGGCTCGGCATCACCTATCAGGCTCACAATATTTTTAAGGATACCTAACTCAAAAAAATTAAGGCGGTTTCTTTCCAGTATCCCTTTCTCAAGGTCTGTTCCTTTATCTTCTGCACCGCCAACTGCTACTAAATGCCCGAGGGGATATGTCAAGCTGCTAAAATTTAATAGAAAAATAAAACGCGAAATTAGGGCTTTTTGCCTAAAGAGATAGCCATTATGGCTACTTATGTTGCAGGCAGTTGCATTTTACATCTGAAAATCAGTACCTTGATAAGCAAAAATACAGCCTCGGATGAAAATACTGGATATAAAAACAATGAATGGGCCTAACTATTGGTCTGTAAACAGGCATAAACTCATTGTGATGCTGCTCGACCTCGAAGATATGGAGCAGCGGCCTACAGATAAAATTCCGGGCTTTTTAGAAAGGCTTTCCGCGTTTATGCCTACGTTATATGAGCATCGTTGCTCAGAGGGTGAGCCAGGTGGCTTCTTTAAGCGCGTGGAAGAAGGTACCTGGATGGGACACGTAATAGAGCATATTGCGCTGGAACTGCAAACCCTGGCGGGAATGGATACAGGCTTTGGCCGTACACGTGGCACACAGGACGAAGGCGTATATCATGTAGTATTTTCTTACCAGGAGGCAAAGGCCGGTATATACACAGCAAAAGCTGCCGTGAAGATAGCGGAAGCGCTAATAGAGGGCGCTCCCTACGACCTCGAGGCCGATATTCAGAACCTGCGCGAGATACGTGAAGACGAACGCCTGGGGCCTAGCACCGGCTCCATTGTGGACGAGGCTATAAAAAGAAAGATACCATACATAAGGCTTAACAGGCACTCGTTGGTGCAGTTGGGCTATGGCATTAACCAGTGTCGCGTTCAGGCTACTATAGCCAGCACCACGAGCAGCATAGCAGTAGAGATTGCCTGCGATAAAGAAGAAACAAAAAACCTGCTGGAAGCGTCAGAGATACCTGTGCCGCGTGGGCGTATTGTTTATGGCGAAGAAGACCTGCAGAGCGCCATTGACAAAATAGGCTACCCAATAGTTACCAAGCCGGTGAATGGCAATCATGGCAAGGGCGCCACTACTAATATCCGTAATTGGGAAGATGCGGTGGCAGGGTTAAAAGCCGCCAAGGTTTATGGCCGCTCAGTTATCTGCGAGAAATTTATTACTGGGCTTGACTTCCGTGTGCTGGTCATTAATTATAAGTTTGTCGCTGCTGCTTTGCGTACGCCGGCTGCTGTTATTGGTGATGGCGTGCACACCATTCAGCAACTGATAGACATAGTGAACAGCGATTCTCGGCGGGGTTACGGCCATGAAAAGGTGCTTACAGCTATTAAGATAGACGGCTTTACTATGGATATGCTGGCCAAGAAGGAATACACACTTGATACCGTGCTGAAAGACAAAGAAGAAATGTGGCTAAAACCCACCGCCAATCTCAGCACAGGTGGCACGGCAACTGATGTTACTGATTTTGTGCACCCTACAAATGTGTTCATGTGCGAGCGCATAGCGCGTATTATTGGCCTCAATATTTGCGGCATAGATATTATGGCCGGCGACCTCTCTATACCCATCACCGAAAGTGGTGGTGCGGTACTGGAGGTGAATGCCGCACCGGGCTTCCGTATGCACTTAGACCCTACAGAAGGCCTTCCCCGAAATGTGGCAGAGCCGGTAATAGATATGCTTTACCCGCCGGGTTCATCGGCACGCATACCTATAATTGCTGTGTCTGGTACCAATGGTAAGACCACTACCACAAGGCTTATAGCGCATATCGTAAAGCAGATGGGCTACAAGGTGGGCTTTACAACAACAGACGGTGTGTATATACAGAATCAACTGATGATGAAGGGTGACTGCACCGGCCCGGTATCGGCCGAGTTTGTGCTGCGCGACCCAACGGTGAACTATGCTGTGCTGGAATGCGCACGTGGCGGCATATTGCGCGCTGGCCTCGGTTTTCATAATTGCGATGTGGCCGTGGTTACCAACGTAGCGGAGGACCATATGGGGCTGGGCGGCATAGACACGATAGAGAAGCTGGCTAAAGTGAAGGCGGTTGCGGCACACACTGTTTTTCCAAAAGGCTACGCCATACTGAATGCCGATGACGACCTGGTGTATGATATGCACAAAGACCTGCTGTGTAAGGTGGCCTACTTCTCGCTTCACGAAGACAATGCGCGGATAAAAAAGCATTGCGCCACAGGGGGGATTGCGGCCATTTATGAGCATGGATATGTAACCATACTCAAAGGCACATGGAAGATACGGGTGGAGAAAGTGAGCAATATACCACTTACGTTTTCCGGCATGGCAGAGTTCAATATTGCCAATGTGCTTGCTGCTACGCTGGCTACCTATGTTCAGGATTTTAAGACGGAAGATATACGCCAGGCGCTGCAAACATTTGTGCCGTCGCCAGCCCTTACGCCGGGCCGCATGAATATGTTCCACTTCCGTAACTACTCGGTGATGATTGACTATGCACACAACACTCATGGCCTCACAGCTATAGGCAAGTTTGTAAATACAGTAGAAGCGTCGGTAAAAGTAGGTATCATAGCCGGGGTGGGCGATCGTCGTGATGAAGACATTATTTCGCTCGGTGAAACCGCTGCTAAAATATTTGATGAGATCATCATCCGCCAGGATAAAAACCTTCGTGGCCGTACCGAGCAGGAGATAATAGACCTGATGACGAAGGGCATACACAACATAGACCCTAACAAAAAGATAGTAGTGATACGAAAAGAGGGCCTGGCGATAGACTACGCATTTGAACATGCCGTGAAAGACAGCTTCATAGTCATTACCAGCGATGTAGTGCCCGATGCGCTGGAGCAGGTAAAGCAATACAAGGCGAAGGAAGATGGTTTGGTAGAGTAAGTTGTCTGAACCGTTGATTCAGTTGATTCTTTTGATTTTCACAGACGGTAACTACACGCTACTCGCGTCATTGCGAGTAAACAATTTGCTGCGCACAAGCTCTTTGAATAGGACACGGTTTTCTCGTGTTTGGCTGCGTAACACACTCCCCTCTTTTTTTCAAAGAGGGGATGATTTATGAGGCGACTGCCGAATACATCTGGGGTGATCGGCTCGCGCATACGTCGCTCAAATGTCTCCAGCATATTTTTTCAAAAATATGATTATCAAACACATACAGCAGATGTCATTGCGAGGAACGAAGCAACCTCACGAAATCCATGCACTGAGCGGGTAAAACAATAAGTGACGTTGGCGAAAAAAATACCACTATATGACGAAGTTATTTTTCTTTTATGCGAGGCGCAAAATCCGCGAATAGTGAGCTATTTAAGGACTTTTGGGACGATGCAGAAATGGAAAAGAACAAGTCAGATGGTGGTATTTATTTCGCTATCGTCACTAAAGCCATTAGATTCTTTTAAGCCAGCCGGTAACGCTTAGTCGCGCCCGGCTGGAAACTGCTACTTCATGTTCCAGCACATCGCTTTGAAAGAAAACCGTCTTTTGATTACTGGGCAGTATATGCCGTGTAGTTTCCTGTTCGTGTATCACTAATTGCCCCATATCACTTTCCAGCCAGTTTTCGTTGAGGTAGCTCACCATAGAGTATTTCCGGTTGCTGTCGTTCCTGAGCTGGTCTTTATGCCGGGAGTAAAAGGTGCCAGGCTCATACAGCGCATAATGAAATTCACATGCGTTGATGCCGGTATAGCATGTTCTGTTTAGGTGCCTGATAAATTCGGCAATAATATCCAGGAACTCCAGCTCTGCGCTGTTTTTGCTGTTTGTGTCCAGCCAGCAGGTCTTATCACTTCTTATTTTGTCGTCCTTGTCTATTACTGCACTATTGCCAATGCCTGCCACTATCATTTTGCTGTCGTTCTTTAGCAAGTGAATATTTTTTTGCAAAGCAGCAGCGAGGGGAAGCCCTAAAAACTCTTCTGAAATTCCTATCCTGTTCGTAATAAACCCTTCTATCAACTCTTCAAATTTCGCTTCCATTTATCCTGTTCAGCGTTGAAGGTAGTCTTTATCGGAGGGATAAAGTCTATTGAGCAATGGATGAGGCTATCGCTTAACAAACTTCCGTACTTCCGTGCCGTTTATCCTGGCAATGTAAAGACCTGGTGGCAGGCCGGTTATGTCCACCTGTACATGTTCTGAGCCATATTGGCCCGAATAAACGGTCTGTCCCAAAAGATTGCAAACACTTAAGCTAAATATTTTACCGGTACTGGTAATGGCTATCGAGTTATAAGCCGGATTTGGAACTATGCTGATTTCGGAAGCTTCTTCGGCAAATGTATTTCTTACGCCGGCAGCGCAGGCGGAATAAGACAGTACCTTAACAGGAAAGCTTGTAGTAGTGCTGCAACCAAAATCCGAGTTTGTTACGGTATAGCTGATAGTATCTATTCCCGGGACTAACGCAGCTACTGCTCCAGCTGCACTTACTGTGGAAACAGAACTGTTGCTGCTGCTCCATTCACCGCCTATGGCCGTGTCTGTATATATGGCGGAACTGCCAACACATAAGGAATCAAGCCCTGAAATTGTACCGGCGTTTGGAGCGGGATTAACGGTAACTTCTTTTGTGGCATAATAAGTACCGCAGCTATTAGTCACCGCATAACTGATCAAGTCAGTTCCAGCAGAGATGCCCAGAACGACACCTGGTGATGATACCGAAGCATGACTGTTGGTTGAAACCCAGGAACCGCCGGTTGCAGCGCCGGATAACGTTATGGAGCTGCCTACGCACAGTGTAGATGGCCCCGCCACTGTTGCAGCGGAGAATGTATTATAGTGGTCATACAAACCTGTTACTTCCTCAGGGGTCAATTCGCGGTTGTATATCGCTATATCATCCATTTTCCCTTTGGTCACAAGAGAGGGGCTTGTAGAATCAGGGCTAACTGTACCGTCAATTGTGCCAATAAACAGCGCTGTAGCATGAGCTATATAGGGAGACAAAATGATACCGGTATCTACCCTTATCCCGTTTAAATATAATTTTGCGACAGGGTAAGTATAGGTTGCTGTTATGTTTACCCATACGTTATTTGCAATCGTGTCGGGCGAAATCGCTATTGCCTGCACGCCTTGTTTATTGAACCGCACTATTTTGGTCGTTATATCATCGGCAATGATCGAATATTCATTCGTGGAATTGCTTCCTTTAACGATCATGTGGTTCATTTGCCCGGATACCCTGCCGGTATAGTCGGGGCAAAACCAGAACGAAATTGAAAAGCTGGCAGTGAGGTCGAGGGCTGCATTATGCGGCACATATATGAAGCTGTTTACGCCGTTAAACCAATAGGCCCTGTTGGCATTGCAAAACCTGTCGGTGGTCAGCGTAGCGCCGGAATCTATGCCATTGATGCCTGAGCCGCTACTGTCATTTGCATTGCCCGAAAACGGGTACCAGGCTACTAATCCGCTTGTGGGTACGTAAGCAGGGATCTGTGCTAAACCGCGCACGGCTGATAAAACAAGCAACAAAAAAAATAAGGGTTTTTTCATAAAAATTGAAGATTAGGTAAGTAAATATACAAAATATTGACAATTTTCATTAATGTCTTAATAGGTGAAATGAAAGCTATGTTTTATAAAAGTTCCATTATTGGTATAGTTTTTGAAGATAATATTTCATTGTTGGTATTTTTGATAAAACAATTGTACATGAATCGACTACTGTTAGTGGCTATGTTTATGCTTGCATGCTCGCAAGCAAATGCACAGGAAAGGAAACCTCTTGCCAAAAAAGAGCCACCCAAAAATGACCTGGTCGATATAAAAAAGTGCATCACAGAAGGGCAGGGTAGCGTGGAGTTGTTTACCAGGAATTACAAGGACAACTCATTAGAACACGACGTGAACTCAATAATACTGGACATAGAAAAATACATTGACTCCATGCACGGTGTACGTCTTTATTCGGACCAGGTTTTGATGAAGCAATTCAACCCGCTCAGGCATTTCTTCCTTACCACTACCAATAAAACAAGTGTTGCTACCAGCTTTCTGTACTCAGTTAACCCTTACAGGTTCTGCATGTATAATGATACAGCAACGGCATTGTATATAAGCGCTGTTAAAGATGGAGACGCCTATAACCTGGGCAAAACGACTGAAAAAAGGATTACAAAGTTCGCCCTGGAAAACTGTCTTTTGCCATCGCTCAAAGCGCTCGACGAGTTTAAAGACAATGACATAAAGTACGTAGGATTGAGTATTTATTATGGTTGCAAAGATGCCCGTGAGGGTGCGCCCCCAGTGGCTATAACGCCGTATTGCCTCACGTTGGTGGCACGCCTTGCGGATATACAGCAATACAACGCCGGAATAATAACCGCAAAAGGTCTGTTGGCTAATGCTGAACTATATCTTAGCGATGCAGATACCGGAAGCGATCTGAGAAGGGTAAGGATAGATGTGGAGTGAACAGTTATTTCTTTAGCAAAATCTTGAAGCTGCTTAATACCCCTGAGCGGTTTACCTGCAGCACGTACATGCCCTCTGGTGCGCTTCTGTCGATCTGAATAGTGTAAATCTGTCCCGTCGAACTAATTGCCAGATTCACTTTTTGCCCTAACATATTAGTCATTGAGAAAATGGCATCTTCATTTAGCAGCGGTAAGACCACCTGCACATTGCCATCAGTAACGGTCGGGTAAACCTCAATTGCATCAGGCGCATTGATCAGGGGTGTAGCATTCACCTTTTTGCCCAGCTTCACCAGCCAGTAATCCTGGAGCCCGTGATTATAGGTTACATCACCATTAAAAGAAGTGGTACGCCCTGCAACCAGATAACTGCTATCAGCACTCTGTAAAATACTATATGCAATATCAGATTGGGTGCCGCCGAGCGTTTCCTGCCATTGTAGTGCCCCTGTGTCATCTATTTTCAACACCCAAATGTCGGTAGAGTCGCGGTAGCCTGTCACCTGGTCATCATTCGATTCTGTCCAGCCGGTTACCACATATCCGCCGTCAAGGGTCAGCGCAAGCGAGTTGCCTTCTTCGTCACCGGTACCGCCATAAGTTTGTTGCCAGATGATAGCGCCAGTGTCGTCTATCTTTACCACCCAGAAATCTCCGTATAATACCGCGCCCATATAAAGTGGTCCGCCCCGGTTATAGGTCACATCGCCATCGGTGGATGCTGTATTGCCGGCAAAAATGAATGCTCCGTCTGCAGTTTGCCTTATACAATTTGCCGCGTCAAACCCGCTGCCACCATATGTCTTTTGCCATACCAGTTCTCCTGTTGGTTTCAGTTTTAGTATCCATGCGTCATACAGTCCATAGTGGTGGGTAACATCTCCGCTGTCTGATATCGTTAGCGCGGCTACCATGTAGCCGCTGTCTGCCGTTTGCAATACGCTTGTGGCATAGTCCCAGGCAGTTCCGCCATAGGTTCTCTGCCACTGCAGGCCGCCGGTATCATCCAGTTTAATGATCCATACATCTCCGCCAGTCCCACCGTGAAAGCCGGTTACATCGCCATCAATTGATCCCGTGTTCCCGACAACTATATAGCCCCCATCGCTGGTTTGCTGGATATCTGCGCCCATTTCAACCTTCGAGCCGCCATAACACTTTTGCCAAAGCAAATTACCGGCGCTGTCCGTTTTTCCTACGAGGATGTCACCCTCATCATGATAGCCATGCAAGTCGGTAGAGTAGGTGGTGCCCGCAAAAATATAACCATGGTCCTTTGTTTGCCGCACTGCGTCTGCTTCATCGCTACCTATTCCGCCATAGCTGTTTTGCCATTGTATGTTGCCGTAGAAGTCAGTTTTCACTAACCAAGCATCTCCGGCCAATATTGCATAGGTTACATCACCATCATCGGACCAGCTCACACCTGCTGTAATATAGCCACCATCGGCGGTGGCTATTACCGCATGTGCAATATCATAATCGCTTCCGCCATAGGTGTGCTGCCACGCGATTGGTGGAGCCTGGGCAAATGCCATGCTTCCGCTCACGAAAACCAATAAGGTTACAAAGAAATGTCTCATAAAAAAACATGGCCAAAGCCATGTTATAAATATAGACGTAAAAGTGATGGTAGTTCTTGGGTTTGTAAAAAACTTAACTAACTACGATCAAGAAAATGAGTCCATTTATCGTTACGACCCCGGCCGTTGCTTATAAAATAAGCATACTGCACAGGCCCATCAGTACGAGTACAGATGTGATAACTACGCCCGTTACTACGGCGGCGCCTACGAAAAATCTTACTACTGTTTGCATAAAGTTGTGTTTGAGTGGTTAGTGATTGGTTAGTAAGTTGTTGGTAAGATGTGATTAGCCGAAATATTTGCTTATTTCCGTCAGTTCTTCCTGGTTATACTTATGATGGTCGAGCAGGTGTTTCATAAGCTGTGTCGAAGAGCCACCAAAAAGGTTCTTGATCATTCTTTGCACCAATTGGTCCTGTATGGCTTCCATTGATACCGTGGTGGAATAGATGTGCTTCTTCATTCTTTCGTCCCTTTCCATCAGTTCCCTGTGATGCATACTTTGCATAAGCCTCAATGTAACCGTATAGCGGACATTGTTGGTCTTTTCCAGCACTTCATGTACTTCGCGTACCGAACTTGGGCCTATAAGCCATACTATGTTCAGTATTTCCAGTTCCAGGTCTGAAAGGTTTACTACGTTATGGGCATCCATTGTCAGCAGTTCCATAATATTGTTGTTTTGTTTGTGTGAGAAAATATTTACTGATCTTAAAAGGCAGTTTTATTTGAGCCTGTAATAGATAATATTGGCAAATTGTGTGCCTGAAATATTTTTGCATTGAAAATCAATTGGTTATGGATATGTTACGAACTCCATTATTCCGCTGCAAGGAATTATTTTCCATTTATTGGAATTCATTTCATCGCAATTTTCTTTTATTCCCTTTGGTTTCGACGATAAATGATGCATAACTTGCAGGTGTATTAACTATTGCTGGAGCAATGCTAAAACCCTTTGAACCAACCGATTTTGACCTGCTGGAGTCCTGGGTTACCGGGCCTGAAATGTTGTTCCAGTTTGGAGGTTCCACATTTTGTTATCCTATTACGTTGGATCAGTTAATGACCTACGCTGCTGAACATACCGACAGGCGGTTTTACATCGGATATACCAAGGCTAATGTTGCTTTTTCTTTCGGCGAAATAATACCGCAGGATGATAATTCAGTTCGGCTTGGCCGGTTGCTTATTGGTGATGAGTCGCTAAGGGGAAGGGGGTTGGGGAAGTATTTTGTTGATCTGCTAATAAGCGAATCCCGGTTTCGGTTTAATGCAAGCCGCATAGATCTTTATGTGTGGGATAATAATCCAGCCGCTATTGCCTGTTATAAAAAAGCAGGCTTCGACTTTATACCCATAGAACCGTTTTCCATCACGTTTAATGATACGGTGTACAATCTGCTCAAAATGACACTTAAGTAATGGTCAGGCTTCTATTTTATAGGTTGCCCTATTGCCAATATGCATCATTCGCTCTATGCTATGTGCTGTGTCGGCATGTCTGCTATCTGCTATTATGAGGGGTTCATTGTTCCTGATAAGTTCTATAGAAAAGTCATCACTGAAAGTAACACCCCGGAAAATAATTTGTTTATATGGCAGAAACGAGGCGTGGAAAGGTTTTACTATAATGCAATATTTTGAGCCGCCTGGTATAGAAGCTCTTTTAGTGATCTCTTTTGGAGATTTAATTAGCACTTCCTCCGTGTTTCTTTTGCAATCTGATTTGCGGGTAACGAATTCCATACAATATTTTTTAGCGTGAGGTGAATGATGAATTCTTTAAAGTGGGTTCAGTTATTCGAAAAATCACCCCCTGCTATCGTGCCTCCGAAGAAAATCTCTTCGTATGCCTCAAATGATGCTTCAAGCGGCTTTACAGCTATTTGATGCCTGATTATTTGTTTGCTTTTTCCAGTGTTTAGCGCGGCTTTTTTAGTTGTTATTCGCTGTTGCAATTTCTGGGTTCTGTCGGCTACTTTTTTGTCTATGCGTTCCATTTGGCATGTTTTTCATAAAACTATATATTAACTATAGAATAACAAAATAAAACACTAATCATTAACAAATAAATTTTGTTTTAAAGTATTATTGCGTTTATCAGTTCAGAGGAAGGGACTTATAAATGCCAAAGAATACATGGGGGTCTTTTATGCTTATATATTATGGGCAGAATCGCTTATCTAATGCCACAAGGGGTCATACCTTTTGTAGCCCATCTACAGTATTCCATCATTTATTTCCATTTTTCGGAAAATCTATCCGCCTCCCGGAATTTCTGTACGATCATAAATTTACAATCTATTGATTATCAATTATTTAAAATTATGGCACGCCGTTGGTATTGTACTATGCAAACAAACAAACGAATTAAATTCCAAAAAACAAATAACAAATTCCAAACTCAAACAAATCTCAAACAAACAAAAACAAACTCAAATGAAAAACATCGCAAAAGTACTCGTAGCAGCATCAATGATCCTTGGTTGTTCAGTTAACAACTCTTTCGCCCAGGCAACAGCAACAGCATCTGCCTCAGCAACGATCATCACTCCAATTACAATCGCTTTAGTTACCAACATGAACTTCGGTAACATCGCAGTTTCCCCATCATCTGGTGGTACTGTAGTTCTTGCTCCAGCAAGCACACGTTCTGCAACCGGCGGCGTTACGCTTCCAGCAACACAGGGTACTGTTGCAGCTGCTAACTTTACTGTTTCCGGTACAGCAGCATATACTTACGCTATCACACTGCCTTCTACAGCTACATTGTCCGATGGTTCTTCTCATACCATGAGCATGGGTACTTTCACCAGCACTCCATCAGCTACCGGTACTTTGAGCGGCAGCGGCACACAAACACTTACAGTAGGCGCTACACTTACCGTATCTGCTGCACAAGCACCAAACGCCTACACCAATTCTACCGCAGTTCCAATAACCGTAAATTATAACTAATCGCCTCTTAATAAACAGTCGATTGCAAGTAAAGGCCATCCGCACCGGATGGCCTTTTTTGTCTTTACCCGACCGGTAGGTTTCTTAGTGACATTGACGAAATAAATACCAGTATATGGCGAAGTTATTTTTCTTTTATGCAAGGTGCAAAATCCGCGAATAGTGCGCTATTTAAGGACTTTTGCAACGAATCAGAAATGAAAAAGAACAAGTCAGATGGCGGTAGTTATTTTGTCAACGTCACTCATTTTTGTATTATTTTTTATCTTACCTTTAAGCTTTCATTATTAGGGTATTATTGTTATTTTGCTCCACAGGTGGCCAAAAATGGTCATCAAAGCCTTTACAAAAACTAAGAAATTTATGCGCAGAAACATACTCCTTATTTTCGCTTCGTGCTTTCTTCTTGCTTTATCAGTTCGCTCCGGCGCACAGGTCATTATTACTGTAGCGGGGATTGGCACCGAAGGCAATACCGGCAATGGCGGCGCTCCTGACCTTGCAAGGATACACTGGCCTGGCGCAATTGCAATAGATGATTCAGGTTATTTATATATTGCCGACGCCCAGAACAATGTAATACGCAAAGTAAGCAACGGTATTATCACTACAGTTGCCGGGAGCGGATTTGAAGCTGGCACCGGGAATGGTGGCTTCGGTGGAGATGGTGCGCTTGCTACGGCTACCGGTGCAAAACTATTCAACCCAACTGGCGTGGCAGTTGACGCGGCAGGAAACATTTATATAGCCGACCAGTATAACCAGCGCATACGCAAGGTGGATCCTACTACCGGCAACATCAGCACTTTTGCAGGCAATGGGATGCAAGGCTACGGCGGTGATGGTGGTGCGGCCATTTCGGCAATGCTCTATCACCCTACAAGGGTAGCTGTGGATATTGCAGGTAATGTGTATATAGCAGATTCTGGCAATAACTGTATCCGCAAAGTGAATGCGGGAGGAACTATTACCACATATGCGGGCACAGGGACGGCCGGTTTTGGCGGAGATGGCGGCCCGGCGAATATTGCGCTCTTAAATCACCCGGTTGACATGGCGCCTGACATTTACGGAAACCTGTTTATTGCCGACTACGGAAATCATGACGTTCGCATGGTGGACATGGCAGGCAACATTTCAACAATCGCAGGTATCAGCATCGCAGGTTATAGTGGCGATAGTGCTGCTGCAACAACTGCTAATTTATATTTGCCTTCCGGCGTCGCTGTTGACGATTCAGGGAATGTATATGTTTCTGATCTCGGCAATGCCCGGGTACGCTGGATACATCCATCGGGTATGATTACTACTTATGCCGGCTCTGGAGTAGAAGGCTATAATGGAGACGGCATCCCTACCACGGACGCAGAGCTTTATTTCCCGGAGGGCTTGGCCGTATCTGCAGGCAATGCCGGAGTCTATATCACTGATGAAGGAAATAACCGTATCCGGTACACCAGCCGTACATTGGGTGTCGGCACAGTCAACAATACCGGCGCCGCTATCAATGTTTATCCAAACCCTAACGAAGGAACCCTTACGGTAAAAGTTTCATCACCCGTTCAGGAACCAGCAACTATTGTAATTACGAATATCACCGGGCAGAAAATTTATGAAAATGCCACGTTCACCAATAGGTCACTGGATATAAAACTTGACGCACCCGATGGTCTTTATTTCCTTTCAGCAACAACCGCTCATGGTGTTGTGAATCAAAAGATCGTGGTGAGCAGGTAGTACATTTTCATCAAACAATTTTGCGTTGGGCGAAAAAAATTGTCAACAGCAGCAAACCCCCTGCGCACAATCTCTTGAAAATAACACTATACCGGGAGTAACCATACTCAACTCGCGTCATTGCGAGGAACTGCCTTTTGAAAAAAAATGCGAATGACGTGTTGCGATACAGATTTGACAACTTTTCAAAAGTTGTCAAATCTAAAACTGCCGTAATCACTAAATTCAGAACTCCTTACCTGTACGTTCGGTTTGAAATAATTATTCGCAGATTGAAATGGTAATAATAACTCGCGAATTAGTGACGTTGACGAAATAAATACCACTATATGGCGAAGTTATTTTTCGTTTATGCAAGGCACAAAATCCGCGAATAGTGAGCTATTTATCCCGATAGCTATCGGGATTGGGACGAAGCAGAAATGGAAAAGAACAAGTCAGATGGTGGCATTTATTTTGTCATCGTCACTTAGGTGGCATCTCCCTTTAGGGTCGGGGTTTTCTCGCGAATGTCATCGTAGAAATGCCGCACATCAGACTACGAGGGAGCAGGAGTTCTGAGGTTGTAAGCCTCAATATTTCGGTTTGGTGAGCCGGAAGAGTTATAAAAACACTATGAGTGAATTGTTCCTCCGCCAGAATTTTTTCGCTCGAAAACTCTCGAACCAATCACTCCTTCACTAACTTCTTCACCACCCGTATTCCGTTCGTAGGATCAATTAGTTCAACCAAGTAAACCCCATTGGTAAGGCCGGATATATCCGTGATCTCTTTGTTATTCCGGCAGGTAATACTGATAACCTTTCTGCCTGCTACATCGTAAATTATCACATCACTTCCTACTGCATTAATAACCGTTAACTGGTCCTTCGCCGGATTAGGCCAAATAGATGGCTCCGCTTTTGGGGTCAGGGGTTTCACTCCTGTATTTGAATCACATTTGTCTATCTCAATACCATAGGTTGCAGTTGATGTTCCGCAGCTATTGGTAAGGCTATACCTGATGGTATCAACACCTGTTGCGACCCCGGCAACAATACCGGCATTAACGGTTGCATTCGCATTAACGCAACTCCATACCCCGCCGCCCGGAACAGCCGTAAGCGTGTCGGGATATTCCGTACATACAATCGGGGTCCCATTTATCGATGGCATTGCAGGCGGAGTGCTGATGGTAATTGCAAGATCAGTTTCGTTAGTGCCGCATGAATTGCTCACGCTATACATTATTGTATCCGTACCGGGAGTAACACCTGTCACGGTACCCGTCGCCGCAATCGTTGCATTACTGTTCCCAGCACTCCATGTTCCGCCGGAAACGGTATTTGAGAATGTAATGCTCGCACCGGTGCAAATGCTGTCTGCACCACTAATAGTGCCTGCATCCGGCAAAGTGGTTATAGTGATGATCTTGGTGGCTGTAACAGTGCCGCAGGCATTAGCCGACGAATATTTTATTGAATCCAGGCCGGGCGTTACACCTGTTACAACCACGCTCAGCGCAGTCGAACCCGCCACCATTGCAGCATGTGCATTAGTACAACTCCATGATCCCCCTGTCGAACTATCTGAAAGTGTAATGGAGGTTCCCGCACATAGGGTTGATGCCCCGCTAATTGTTCCCGCTGATGGCAAAACATCGATCGTAAGAGCAACTGCCTGTGAGCAGCCGGTTGCCGGAATGGTATAGATTACGCTTGTCGTTCCGCCGCCTACAGTGGTTACTGTTCCTGTTGCGCCTACGGTTGCAACACTGGTATTGCTGCTACTCCAGGTCCCGCCCGGTGTCAGATCGCTTAAAGACAAGGCTGGTCCCATGCAAATGTGGTCTGTGCCGCCGATAGTTACTATCGGCGCAGGCAACGGATACACAGTTAGTGTAGCGCTGGCATAGCACCCATCGCCAAGCGTATAATAGATGGTGGCCGGGCCCGCAGCAAAGCTGGTCACAAGTCCAAGTGGCGAAATCCCCACCAACGCGCTGGTCCATGAGCCGCCGGGCATAGAATCAGATACGTGCATTGTTGACCCGTATGCGCACAAGTTGTGCGCACTGTCTATCGGTGGCACAGCGACTACGGCAACCGGGTAAACAGAAGAACAACCCGTAATGCCGGTATAGCTAATATTGGCAGTACCGCCAGACAGGCCGGATACAACGCCCGTTGCGGAGCCTACGCTTGCAATACCGGTAGCGCCTGAACTCCATATACCGCCGGGGGCCGGGTCGTGTAGTGTGGTAGTATTGCCGGCACAGACAAAGGATGCGCCAGTTATCGCCGGTGGCGCGGGATGAACTGTAACGGTCGTATATACCGTGCAGCCAATGCCAAGCGAATAACCAATAGATGCAGTGCCGGGAGCTATACCAGAAACCGAACCGTTTGCAGTACCAATAGTAGCGACAAGAACATTACTACTGCTCCAAACACCACCTCCGGGAAGGTCAGTTAAGGTGTCCGTAGCCCCGGTACAGACATTAAATACGCCACTTATGGGGCCGGGCAGGGAATTAACGGTCACTGATATTATCGCCGGGCAACCAACAAGCGATGGGCTTGCCGAATTGTAACTGATCGTTGCCGTACCCAAAGCATGTCCTGTAATAATGCCGCTGGAGGAACCAATGCTGGCGGTGCCAGGGGCACTGGAGGTCCATATGCCGCTGCCCGTGAGGTCGCCCAATGGCGCCGATGAATACAGGCATACGCTGAGCATACCTGTGATGGGCGCCGGGGCAGCATTTGCCGTTAGCAATTTTGTAGCCATGCAACCGTTGGGCATTGTATAGGTGACCATTGTTATACCTGCGCTCACGCCTGTAACAATTCCTGAAACAGAATCGACCAAAGCGATACCTGGGGACGCAATACTCCATACGCCACCGGCAGTTGTGTCCGTGAGTGCAGTGGTCAGTGCGTCGCACACCTTTGCTGTTCCCAACACAGGCGATGGGGACGGGATAACGGTAACGGTAAAAATAGCAGGACACCCTGCTACTGTGTAGCTTACCGTAGCTACACCCGCAGCAACACCACTCACAATCCCCGACGCACCTGTTGTTGCAACGGAAGCTGGAGCGCATGTCCAGAACCCTCCTGGGGAAACATCGCTTAGATGTGTGTTTGCTCCTGCACATACAACACCGGCTCCTGTTACAGCCGATGGTGTTGCAATTACGGTTACAATAGTCACAACGATACATCCGGTGGGTAGCGAATAAGTGATAGGCGCAACACCCGAAGCAATGCCGGAAACTGATCCTGATAATGGGTCAACAGTTGCAATGCCAGTGGCTCCGCTAATCCATGATCCGGGAGTTGTAATATCGGTCAAAGTGGTTGTAGTGCCGGTGCATACGCGGGCCGTCCCGCTTATTGGCAAAGGCGCTCCGTTTACAGTAACAGTCGCTGTAGTAACGCAACCCGCGCCAGACGTATAAGTTATCGTTGCTGCGCCTGTTAGCGCGCCAACCGTGATAGTGCCCGAACTTGCCCCAATGCTCACTACGCTGCCTGGCGCTACGCTCCATGCGCCACCGGTTGACGTGTCCGCGAGTGTTACTATAGCCCCGGTACACAGCGCCATTGGGCCGGTGATGGCCGCAACCGAATTAACGGTAATCGTTCTCATCACTGCACAGCTGCCAAGCGTATAAGTAATCACCGGCTCGCCTGTTGAAATACCAGTTATCGTTCCTGCTGGGTCAATTGTTAATCCCGGCAACGATTCGCTCCATACACCACCGGCTGACGTATCTGTTTCTGCAATAGTAGCGCCTACACATACCGAGGATGGCCCGGTAATAGGGCCGGGGTTTGGGTTTACTGTTATTGTTGTGGTCTGTGTGCAGCCCGTAGAAGCCGATGTATAAGAGATTATTGCGCTACCCGCCGATACCCCATGTACAATGCCGGCGCTGCTTATCGTTGCTGTTCCGGTTGCCGGTGAATTCCATACCCCGCCGCCAGTTGAGTCAGACAAAGAAATGTTCGCGCCAACGCATAAACTGACTGGCCCCGTTATGGCAACTGGAAGTGCAATAACGGAAACCAAATGGGTCACCGTGCAGCCCGTGCCCAATGAATAAGTGATTGTAGTAAATCCGCCGGGCGTTAGGCCGGTAACAATGCCCGATAGCGAACCGATAGTTGCGACGGCAGGGTTGCTGCTACTCCATAGGCCCCCGCCTATCGAATCGGTAAGGGTCATTGTAGCGCCGGTACAAACCGTTGCAGGCCCTGCAATTGCGGTAGGTGATGTACTCACAGTTACAGTGGCAGTTGCCTGGCAGCCGGTAGGCAAGGTATATTCTATAGTTGTTGTACCTATGCTGCCGCCTGTGACTATCCCTGTTGCTGTTCCCAAAGAGGCAACGATCGGGTTGCTGTTACTCCACGTTCCTCCTGTCGAAGTCTCTACCAGGTGTATTGTTGCGCCTATACACACAGCCATAGGCCCGGCCATGGCTGCGGGCGATGGATTAATTGTAACAATGGCAGCAGTAGCACATCCGGTACCGGCAAGGGTATAAACGATGGTGGCCATCCCGCCTGAAAGGCCCGTAACTACTCCGGTAGCTGTTCCAACACTGGCGAAGCCGCTCGTCGCCCATGTTCCGCCGCCCGTGCTATCGGTCAGGGATGTTGTTGCACCGGCACAAACATGCAGCGTACCATTTATAGCAGGCGGTAATGGATTGACAGTAACAGTAACGCTTACATTACATCCCCCGCCCACAGAATAATTGATAGATACAGTTCCGGCCGCAATTCCGTTCAGTATCCCTGAAGAAGACCCGATAGTAGCTATTGTGGTATTTGAGCTGGTCCATGCCCCACCGCTTATAGTGTTGGTTAAAGTGATACTGGCTCCCCGGCATACATGCAATGGGCCTGATATACTTCCGGCTGAATTATTTACGGTCACCGTTTTGGAAACATAACATCCCGTTGCGGGAATAGTATAGCTGATAACGCTTACGCCCGCCCCCATTCCCGTCAGTATTCCTGACGCAGACCCTATGATGACATTAGTATTGCTTCTGCTCCATAAGCCACCCAAGGGTAGATCGCTATAGGTTGTCGTTAGCCCCAGGCATATACTGCTGGCTCCCGATATAGCAGAAGGCAAGGGGTTCACCGTTAGGGAAGCAGTTTTAAGGCAGCCAGTTGGTAATGTGTAGGTAATGATGGTAACGCCCGGGGATATGCCCGTGACAATACCTGAAGTTGAACCAATGGAAGCGACTAAAGGGATGCCTGCACTGCAACTCCAGGTTCCTGTGGTTGCCGTATCTGCCAATGTTACCGTGGCAGCCGGACAAACATGCATTGTTCCCGTGATGGTAGAGGGCGATGGGTGAACGGTAACAGTAATTGCGGTGGCACAGCCTGTGGCCCCGATAGTGTAATTGACCAATGTAGTTCCAGGGGCAATTCCGGTAATCAAACCTCCAGCGCTGCCTGTCGCAGCTATCCCGCTAACCGGGATGCTCCAGGTACCTCCGGCGGTTGTATCATACAAGATCATAGTTCCGCCCACACAGGCTGCGGATGTTCCGTATATTGCTGATGGAAGCCGGTTGACGGTGACCTGGAAGGTGGCCACACAGGTAGAACCAGTGCTGTACGATACCGTGGCAACCCCGGAAGAAGACCCGGTAACCGTACCTGCGGACCCCACAGTTGCAATACCGGTAGCGCCCCCGCTCCACACGCCCCCGCTTACGGCGTCATACAGTATGTTTGTAACACCTGCGCACATTGTTGCCGGTCCGGTTATTGCCGCAGGCGCAGGGTTCACCGTTACAGGCAGTGTTTTAAAGCACCCGAAGGCATTGGTATAGGAGATTGTAGCAGGGCCGGTTCCCGTACCTGTTACTATACCTGAAAGGTCGATAAAAGCTACTGAATAATTACTGCTGCCCCAGGTACCCCCTGTACTAGAGTCGGCAAATGGGGCGGTCAGCCCGAAACAAATAGTTGACGGACCGGTAATTGATGCCGGGTTAGCGTTAATGGTTATTGTGGTGAAGGTGCCGCAACCAGTTGGCAGCGAATAGGAAATAACAGCGATACCACTTGCCAACCCGGTCACTGTGCCGGTTGAACCCACAACGGCAGCGCTCCCCGCAGTACTCCAGGCACCCCCCGCAGACGGGTCGGTTAAAGACAACGTAGCAGCTACGCAGACCTGGCTTGGTCCGGCCGCAGAGACTATAGGAAAGGGTAGGGCATTTACTGTTATCGTTTTACTCGCGGCGCATCCCGAAGGTAGCGTATAGATCATGTTAACCGAACTTGCATTTATGCCGGAAACAATGCCCGATGATGAGCCTATATTGGCAATAATGACATTGTCAGAAGTCCATATGCCGCCAGCCACAGAGTCGCTCAATGGCGTCGTCTGCCCCACACACAAATGGTTGGCCCCGGTTATTACCGATGGCACCTGGCTCACGGTTACCTGCACCATTCTCTGGCAACCTGTGGGCAATGAATAGGTTATCGTCAGTGTACCAACCGCCGTACCCGTAACAATCGCCGAACTGCCCAAAGAAGCTACCGGCGAACTGGCGGCGCTCCAGAAGCCGCCGCTCGTGGAATCGCTTAAGTGTGTACCTGTGCCGGAACAAATATTCAAAGTGCCGGTTATGGTTGCCGGTAAAGGATTGATAGTCACCGCGCGGGTGGCTGTACAACCTGTGGGAAGAGTATAGGTTATGGTCGCTGAACCACCCGATACTCCCGTAACTACACCAGTAGATCCCACTGTGGCAATTGCGCCATTGCTGCTGCTCCAGGAGCCGCCGGCCACAGAATCGATGAGCGTAGAAGTCGATCCAGCACACATAATTGCAGTGCCGGTTATTACGGATGGCACCGGGCTAACACTCACCGGTCTTGTCATTGAACAACTTGTAGGCAATGTATAGGTAACGGTTCCCGTTCCGGTAGCTGTTCCGGTTACAATGCCCGATGAAGAACCAATAGAAAGAATCGGGCTGCTGGTACTCCATATCCCGCCTGTCAGCGTATCGCTAAGAGTCGATGGCGCGGCACACAAAATAGAAGTTCCGGTAATAACGGAGGGTAATGGGTTTATGGTAACAACTTTCAAAGCAGCGCAGCCGATAGCGGAAATATAGCTGATGGTAGCGGTCCCCGCAGAAATACCCGATATAGAACCGGCCGTACCTACTGTGGCTACGGCAACATGGCTGCTGCTCCAGGTGCCGCCACTGGTAGTATCGGTTAGTGAGGCTGTTGTGCCGGAACATATATTTACCGTGCCGATTATAGCAGAAGGTGATGGGTTTACCGTAGCAATAGCACTTCGCGTGCATCCTGCAGGTGATGTATATACAAGTGGGGCAACGCCCACCGTTACTCCCGTCAATACTCCCGTGAAAAAGCCCAACGTGGCATTTGCACTGCTAGTGTTCCAGGTACCCCCGCTTACTGAATCAGCCAGCAGTATAGATGCGCCGGCACAGACATTGAGCGGCCCTCCTCCAGAAGCGCGGGGTAAGGACGGCAAAGGGTTTACTGTTAAATAGGTGGTGGTATAACACCCGCTCGGAAATGTGTAGCTGATTATTGTGGCGCCCATAGTTAGTGCGTTTATTACGCCACTTGAGGAACCAACTGTTGCTATAGAAGTGTTAGCACTCGTCCATGTCCCGCCTGCACTGGAGTCTATAAGTGTAGTAGAATAGCCTAAGCAGGCCGGCCCACTGGCCGTTATAGCTACAGGTGCTGACAGAACATTTACCGTGGCAGTGACCGTAGCTGTGCCGCAACTTAAATACGCCCCATAGGTAATGGTAACAGACCCTAAAGACACTCCCGTTACTGTTGGATACGAAGACCCGACAAGGGCCACTAAAGGGTTGCTACTGGTCCAGTTTCCGCCACCCAATGTATCCCATAGAGAAATTTTTCCACCTAAACAAACATTCGTGGGGCCGGTTATTGTCATGAAGGAAGGAAAGTAAACGAGCCGGACACACACAGTGGTGGTATCTGCGGCGCCAACGCAGTCCACCACGCGTATTTTAAAGGTATCAACCCCTGGGGAACTTCCAGGGATATAGTATAAACCGGTTGGCGTTGCTATACTCCCGGTTGAGGTAGTTGTACCAACCCCGGTAAGTGCGCCCGCTGAAGGCGACCTGAGTATGCTATAGGTTTCCGTTTGCCCTACATTGGAATCATATACTGCCAATATATTGTTAAGCGGGTTGCCTCCCGAACCTATGCAAACACCAAACCCCTGCACATGGCCATTTAAAAAAAATGGCGCTGCGTTATGGCTGACGCTTCGAATACGGGAGTTTGAGTCTGTGGAAAAATAGATACTTCCATAGGCATCACCGGTAAGATAAGAGGTTTTGAAAATAACGCCTGCTGCTGAAGAGCAAGCGTCTCCGCCGAAGCCGGAAGTCCCGTTTCCCGCTATCGTAGAAATTATCCCTGATGCGTTCACTTTTCGTATCCTGCCGGAATCAGCTATAAAAACGTTTCCCGCATTATCCGCAAACACTGAGGTTATTTTACTGCAAACAGTTGCGGCTGTTGCTGGGCTGCCGTCTCCGCCATATCCAGGCGAGCCGATACCGGCAAAGGTGGAGATAATACCCGAGGCATTTATCATTCGCACTTTTGCCCCTGAAACGCCAATATATATATTCCCGTAATTATCAACAGACACACTCCTCGGGTTATACAAGCTTGCCCCGGTTGCCGCAGTTCCATCACCAGAATTTGCAGCCGTGCCCGTTCCGGCAATGGTAGTGATGACTCCCGCAGTGTTCACCATGCGGATAGTATTATTATTATACTCAGCGATGTAAATATTCCCTATAGCATCTACTGTTATCCCTTCAGCCCCGCTTAAGGTAGCGGCAGTTGCAGCCCCGCCATCACCGCTATAGCCCGCAGTACCTGTGCCAGCCACAGTGCTGATAATGCCCGCAACGCTCACTTTACGCACCACTGTGCTGTCTGAGAAATATACATTGCCATAGGCATCTGTTGCTACGCCCCACGGATTTGTTATCTGTGCTGCCGTTGCAGCGCTACCATCGCCCGAATAACCGGGTGAACCGGTTCCAGCAAAAGTGCTGATGATCCCCGATGGATTTATTTTACGTATGCGTTGATTGAGATAGTCTGCAACATAGATATTGCCTGTGCCATCTACCGCTACACATTTTGGAAAATTTATCTCGCCAATGATAGCCCCCGAGCCATCTCCCAAATACCCGTTTATCCCTGATCCCCCTATCGTAGAAAGAAGTGTCTGGGCAAACGCTTTTGGGCCATCGCAAAACGCAACCAAAAAAAGGCAAAGCGATATGTGTATTAGCTTTTTCGTTATATTTTTATTGATGCATTCATTTGCTGCTCCGCCTTTTATAACTACTGCAAACGCCCGTAAATAGTTGGCTACAGGCCTGTACCGTTCGATATATTATAAAAAAGGGATGGTAAAATAAATACGCAGGTTATAGTGAAATCTGTTTTTAACAGTATAAATTTATTAAAATAATTTGACAATAATCAAGTTATTTTTCAAAATGTATCTTTTATCATTTTTCCAGAAGAAAAAACCGGCAGAGTTGAGTTCATGACTTCGCAGAAGCTCCTTTAAAATGACTTGGTGCATCATATTTGCCTGCGTAACGCGCCCCTCTTTCCTTCAAAGCTACAATGTAGCCATATCTTTTTTTAAATGTGGATTGCTCCGTTAGGAGCGAAAGCTTTGTAGTAAAACAGGACAAAATGGCTTTGCTCTGTAGGTGCAAAACGACTTGTGGGTGGTTTACAGGCGTGTTGCGCTGTAACAATAAACCCCCGGTCTAAAGAGCAGGGGCTATTGATATATGACTTCCGAAACACAGGCAACTCGCGCTGGATTTTTACTTTTACTTTTAATTTACCTGCACCACCTCATATGCATCCTGCCCATCCTGTGAAATTGGCAGGTAATAAGTGTTGTTGTACAGAAGGTAGTTCTCTCCGTTTATTACCTGTTCGGTGGCCCCTTCTGGTATCTCGGTTACCACTGCACCTATGGGTGCGGGTACTACACGGTAAGACCCGCCCTGGTCGAGGTAAAAAGCGCCGCCATAATAGAAATAAGAGCCATTATCCATCGGCACTGTCAGGTAGCCGGCGGGCAAGTAGTTCACCACAGCGCCAATCGGCGGGGCAACGACCGAATAACCACCGCCAGATGGCTGGTAATACACACCATTATCATAATAATACTGCTGGTTGGCTATGGAGATCGCTATTGCATTTGCAGTAAGCGCGGCAGCAAAAAAACCGAATGGGTGCCAGTATGGACCCCATATGTAAGGGTGATAAGGGTGATATGCATAAGGGCGCAGGCCACCGCCGAAAGCGTGGTGATATACACCCTCATTATGACGTATGCCAAAAGCCGGGCCGGAACGCACTACCGGGGTTGGGAAAACGTGGTTCCCTAAGTTGCGGCCACCGCCATTAAAGCCCCCCCTGGGGCCTGATACCTGCACCGGATGACCCACATCCCGGCCACCGCCACCACCGCCTCTTGGTACCCCGCCACCGCCTCCGCGGCCACCACCACCACCGCCATGGCCAAACCGTTGTGCCATAGTATTTTGGGGGAAGTAGCATACCAGCAGGAACAAAATACAAATGATATGAGTACGTTTTATTTTATTGAAGGTTTTCATGTCTGAAATTTTTAATAGTAGAAAATCATTTTTGGCCAGAGAATGAAATCATTTTTTAGCTGTGGAAAGTGGGGTTAGTTTTATTTTCTTCGCATTTGGCGGCGTCTGAAATTCAAACAGGCTTGCAGGCAGGCTCGGATTTATCTGCCAATCAGAGTATATCGCTTCAAATTGCGGGTTCATCGGTTTATTTGTATAAACAATCGCCATTTTTACCGGCAGGTAAAACGCGTCATCCGCTATCCAGAACTGGAAAGTTTTGTCTTTCGTGGTACCTGCAATGTGAAAGCATTCCTTGCCGTCAACCTTTGTAATGCCCAGCATTACCAGGTTATTTGCCTCCGCCAGTATATCATCTACAAAGCCGGGGTACATGAAATCGGCAATTGGAAAAATGATGCCATAGTTTTTGTTCATATAGTCTATCATCTCCATCACAGTGGCAGGCACTTTCGTTTGCGCGTAGCGGTTCTTATCTAAGGAATAATAGCTCAGGGTTTCGCCATTATACATCAGGTACCTGTTTCCCTTATCCCCCTCAGACCGTACCATTAGCTTATTTGGGCCGCCTACATATACATGCTCCTCATCAGAGTGTTTTACCAGGCCTAGTTCATTACTGCTGACATCGTAGCACGACTTCACGGTGGCACTGCAGGAGTTAAGCTCGCCGATCATAGCGCTCATTCGGTCGAGAATGGCTACAGCTACTGTATCAATTTTTGAGGATTGCGCCTCCGCCCGGCCAGATACCAGGCACACCAGGATAATGTAAAGGAACCCTTTTTTCATGGTAAATAAATTTTGTAAGAAATCAAAAATTGAATGTTTAAAGCACTTGTTTGCAATCTTGGACTAAAGATGTTGTGCAAGGTTTATCAGAAACAATAAAGATATAAAAACCCTGCCACGAATATATTAATAGTATATTATTTTCTTATGTTCATGGACTATCCACCTATCTGCTAATTGACCTTTTAATCGGCTACCTTATTCAACCCATTTCCAAGTTACCCGATAACCCCCTAACTTTGCGTTATGTCCTCGCAAAAGATCATAGTGGCAATTGATGGATTTTCCTCCTGCGGCAAAAGCACGCTCGCAAGACAGCTTGCCAAAAGGCTCGGGTATAACTATATCGATAGCGGTGCCAAT
>JABDBX010000004.1 GCA_013288445.1 Bacteroidota bacterium | reverse complement strand
CACTTTTTCACCAACCACGTTGGTGATGATAAAGTGTGCATCTTCCGTAACGTCTGATGTGAGGTTCACAGAGAAAGTCCCGGTGTTCGGGTTAGGATACACGCTTAGGTTTGCGGCATCCTGTGGTGTTATTACCACTTTTTCCGCGCCACACTCACTGTCAGACAGTACGGTTATGGTGTATTGCACAGCCGCCGTACCGCACATATTGGTACACGTGTAGATAACCGTATCCTGGCCAGGATGAACACCAACAAGGTCGCCAGCCGCATCAACAAAAGCATTGGTGTTGGTTATAGACCAGATACCACCGGGATACAGGTCGGTTACAATGCTGTATTGCTCCATGCACATAGTTGTGAGGCCAGTTATAGAACTTGGCGTAGGTACAGTATTAACGGTAACAATAACAGATACATTGGCCGAGCCGCAGACATTTGTAACGGTATAATGGATCGTTGCATCTCCCAGCGATACTCCAGAAACAACGCCGCCGGTAGTTATAGATGCTGCGCTGGTACTGGTCCATACACCGCCTGTGCTTGTTTCTGCAAGGGTAATGGAATTACCAACACAAACGGCCAGCGGGGCAGTAATAGCCCCTGGAGCCGGAATGCCTATAATATTCATGAAATAGGAAGTAGCAATAGAACCACACGAGTTAGTGACCGTATAAGTTATATGCGTACCGCCTAAAGAAACGCCCGTAACCACCCCTGCAATAGACACTGTAGCCAGGCTTGTGCTGCCACTTGTCCATACACCGCCGGGAATAGTTTCCGTAAGTAGTTGACTGCCGCCAACGCAAACATTAGGGTCGCCCAAAACAGTACCAGCAACAGGCAATGGGTTCACGGTAACCGGGCGTGATGCAATTGAAGTGCCACATGAGTTAGTAACGGAATAGAGTATAGTATCTAAACCCGAAACTACCCCGCCGAGTACGCCGGTGGCCGATATACTTGCATTGCCATTGTTCCTTGACCACACGCCCCCGGTTGCCGCATCTGTAAGCGGAGTAGTGGCTGCAACGCATACTATCGAATCGCCATTAATAACACCTGAAACCGGTAGTGGATTAATAGTAACAGGGTATTTTGCAACTGCCGTTCCGCACACATTAGATACCGTATATTTTATCGTATCAAGACCGGCAGAGCCACCGGTAACCAATCCTGCCAAAACAGAGGCGGTACTATTGGTAACGGTCCATGTGCCGCCAGGCGCCGGATCAGATAAAGTGATGGACGATGCCGCGCACACAACCGATGGACCTGTGATAAATCCTGCAGTTGGCAATGCGATTATTGTAATGGGATAAATCGCTGTGTCAGTACCGCAAACGTCAGAATAAATATACATTATAGTATCTATTCCGGGAAAATGGGGGTTTACTACACCTGTAGTTGAAATAGACGCATCACCGTTAGTAACTGCCCAGGTGCCACCAGTTACCGGATCAATTACCGAAGCAGAAGAACCGATACATGCACCGGAAGAGCCGGAAATAGTACCGGCAGAAGTGGCTGGGTTAACGGTAACCAAATAGGTAGCCACAGCCGAGCCGCACGAAAGGGTAACCGTATAATTAACAGTTTCTACGCCTGGCATTACGCCAAGTATATCGCCATAAGCGTCAACAGATGCATAACCATAGGTAGTTGACCACACGCCACCGGTAGTAGCGTCGAATAGTGTCATACTTGTGCCCACACATACATACGTGGGACCTATAATTGTTCCTGCATCTGGTGAGGTCACAATGTTTACTACAAATGCAGCAGTATCTGAACCACAGGCATTGGTAACAACATATAAAATTGAATCTGTGCCCAGCAATCCGCCTGTAACCACCCCACCAGACACCGAAGCATTACCGTTGGTCGCCAGCCAAATACCGCCTGGTGCAGGATCGGTTAACGTAGTTGTAGTACCTATACATATACCCGAAATACCAGTGATGGCGCCAGCAAAGGGCAGCGAGTTAACGCTTACAGCTAAGGACACCGAGCCCGAGCAGCCGCCTGATGTAACCGAATAGGTCACGGTATCCAGGTTGCCGCCAGTAACACCGGTAATATTTTCTCCCGCTCCCGCTGCCGCCATTGTAGCCGATGAGTTGGTAATACCCCATGTACCACCCGAGGTAGTTTCAACCAAAACGATAGACGACCCAACACATACTAAAGATGGCCCGGCTATAGGGCTTATGACTGGCACAGGATTGATCGTAATCACCTTGTATGCGGTAGTGCTACCACAAGTGTTGGACACTGTGTACTCCACTGAGTCTATACCTGCCGCTGCGCCGGTAATTACCGCCCCAACATTAGTAGCATTTGTATTGGAAACGCTCCATGTGCCACCGCCAGTGACATCTAACATAGTAATAGAAGAAAGTGCACAAACACTTGACAGGCCACCAATACCGCTGACCGTAGGCGTTGTGCCGATGGTGATTACTAAAGAATCATTTGTAGTACCACAGGCATTCGTTAGGCCATAAATTATGGTATCCGTGCCGGTTGTGCCCCCTGAAACAAGGCCGCCACTAGTGATGGTGGCATGGGTATTAGTAATGCTCCAGGTACCCAAGAGGGTTGCATCGTGATACGGTGTAGCAGATGTGGCCCCCATACAAACGAGCAGCGCGCCGGTAACCGGGGCAACCGTAGGCAGTGGGTTAAGCGTGATCTCTATAGAATCTTTGACCGAGCCGCAGGTATTGGTGACGGTATAAATAACGGTATCCACTCCCCCGGCAACACCGGTAACACTGCCACCAGCAGTAACGGTAGCTTTGGAATTGGTAACGCTCCATACGCCGCTTGTCGTCGCATCAGACACGGTAACTGACGTACCCACACAAGTGCTGATAGCTGTTGCAGTAACCGGGCTGGCAACCGGTGCCGAGTTGATATGCACCACAAATGAGTCAGATGTTGTGCCGCAGGAATTGGTAACAGAGTATATAATAGTATCGGCGCCGGAAACAAGGCCGGTCACCGTGCCGGATGTACCGGAAACCACAGATGCATTGGTGTTGGTGGCGCTCCACGTGCCACCGGTAGTACCATCAAATAAAGTGATCGCTGCGCCGCCAATACATGCGGTGGACGGGCCACCAATGGGGCTTACAACTGGAAGAGGGCAATTGGTGAATTGCACCAAAAATGCATCGCCGAACGGAGGACCTGGAAAGAAGCCGCCACTACCGAAAGACGGAGGAGAAAGATACGGAGGAGAAAACGTCAAACTACTGCCACTATACGCAGAAGAACTTGAAACAGCTAAACCAGAACTCAAAGTGCTACCAGACATATACACATTAGTGCCATTAACCGCAACGCCCAATCCCATTTCATCATCTGACCCACCAAAGTATGTGCCATACGCAACTGTGCCCCCCGAAGTGAATTGTGCAAAATAAGCATCCCCTGTACCAATAGAAAAAGATCCGCCGTAAACAGTTTGATACCCTGTTGGTGTAGCAATACCGGCTGAACTGGTGGTAAATCCCACCGCGAAAATATTACCGCTTGGATCAGTGGCTACACCCTCTCCATAATCGTCACCAGAACCGCCAAAGTAATTACACCATGTAACAGTACCTAACGAGCCGTCAACTTTTGCAATATAAGCATCATAAGCTCCGCCTCCATAGGTTCCTGTGGGTACTGTTATAGCCGAAACACCGCTGGTAACGCCGGTCATAATTACATTTCCTGCACCATCAGTGGTAACACCGTACCCTTCTTCATCATCATCGCCACCAAAATAATTACCCCATGTGAGGCTACCCGCACTGCTGAATTTTGCTAAAAAGCCTGCCCATATCCCCAATCCCATAGTACCTCCGGTTGTGGATATACCTACGGTACTGTTTGTTAGCCCGGTAAGAAATAAATTGCCTGATGGATCAGTTGCTACACTTGTCCCAACATCATCGCCATCGCCTCCATAGTAAGTGGACCATTGGAAAACGCCCGAACTATTGAATTTTACCAGAAAGGCATCTCCATAGAGAAATCCACCGGAACCACCGAATGTTGACACTAACGTACTAACACCGGCTGTGCTCATTGTGCGGCCAGTCATATATACATTTCCAGATGCATCCGTTGCAACTCCAAAGCCCTCATCATCATCAGTGCCTCCAAAATAAGTACTCCACGTCAATAAACCGCTAGCATCGAACTTAGCTAAAAAAGCGTCTTCGATACCACCGGCATACGATGGCATATAGGGGCTGGCACCAGACGCAAGGCTGGTAGGCGCCGTACCATCGGTAACCCCACTAATATAAACGTTCCCCGACGCATCTGTTGCCACGCCAGTGCCAGCATCATTACCTGCCCCACCATAATAAGTACCCCATGTAAGAGTACCCGTGCTGCTGAATTTTGCCAGGTAAATGGCCCAGGATCCTGCAAAGCTACCGAAAGGTGCCCCAACAGTGGCAATAGAACCACTGCTGTTTGTAAAACCAGTCATAAACACATTGCCGGAAGGGTCAGTGGATATTGCGCTCCCTATTTCATCACCGCTGCCACCAAAATAAGTAGCCCACGCCAAAGTGGGGTCTATAGTGAGGTTCCCGCTATAAGAACCAGTCTGGTAGCTAAGGATATCATTATTTAATCTAAAAGAGCTGCTTACCTTTTTGCCATCGGTCTCAAATGTATTTGGCGCCTGCTCTGTGATCTCTCCAAGTGGTGTCTTTGCCGTCAGGCTGCCATCACTGTTTATCGTAAGCGCATCAGTGCCGCCATATTTCAGTTGAATATCGCTCACCTTGCCACCTGCCCTTACCACAAATTCGTGCTTTAGCTGGCCGTTGCTCACATAAAGTACCCAGTCAATATTCGGGTAGATGTCCTTATAGGTCACTTTACCAAAAGAATGGGCAGTAATGCCGTTTTTATCCTTGGCATCCCTGATAAAATTCTGGTAGTATGGTTGCTTTTGGTCGGTGATTATTTTTGCATGTGTGTTAGCGCCGATAAGCTCCACGTCCATACGGTCCATGGTATAAGACACCTTTTCGGCCTTTGCCCCATGCATCATCTGCTGTTTTGTAGGCTGTGTTACCTGCTTATCGGCCTTGCTGAACTGGTAGTGGATTGCGCCGTTGCCAATGAAGATATTCAGCCCGTTGGCAGCCCCAAGGCGGAACTGGATATCGTTCCTGGGGTTCATGTTCTGGTCGGTTACCTGCCCTTTGTTTTCAATAAAAGAAAGGGGCGCGGGCTTTTGCTGTGTTTTTGAAACGGTAGGTGACGCCAGTAGCTGCAGGCAGGAAAATACCGGGATCGTAAGGCATAGAAGTTGTCTAAAAATACTTGTCATAAGTTGTAGCAATTAGTAGAGTAAATATATTAACTATTCACGAAGAAATAAGCACAATACATAAATAAATACCGCTAAGGTATAATATTTTCTGTTAGAATTGATAAGAACAGCATCACTCGCAGGCAATATAATAAATTAGTAACCAATGGTTAATACCTCATAAATGAGGCAGAATTTATCGCTTGCTTGCCCCAGAATTTCGGGGCAATATTTTTACCAAAAAGATACGCAACAGCGGCCAAAATTGCACGATCTTATTCAGTAGCCCCGGTCTTCAGACCGGGGTAAAATCGGGAATATGCAGGCTTTAGCCGAAACTACTTTCGCCGGATAGTTTGCGTTATGTAGGTTTGGCTAAAGCCTGTTATACTGCAAATGGGATAGTTTCGTGCATTCGGTGTATTGTTTCCTGTCCTGCGCAAGTTCGATGGGCGATGCCCATCGCTATTAGATTTCGCCCTTACAGGCAATGTCGTTAAGTTAAGCTCAAGTCTGGGTATTGCCTTCTTCCAAGCGCGTATCGGGACATCCCCCTCACCCCCTTCGCCGCCGCACATCACCTACGCGCAAGGGGGAATGCACCCGAATATGCTATCAACTGCATCATTCGGCTCTACTTTTTCCTTAACTTAATGACATTGCCTTACAGGGCTTGACCATGTAACGATGTCTAATGCATCGAACGTTCGGTATGAACGAAAACCCCGTTTACAAATGCACAAAACTATGCGGTGCAAAGTATAACTACAGCCAAACCCCGGTCGTCAGACAGGGGCTATTGAATTGCATAAACATAATTTCTCTTACATCGTATCGTTGCTTCCCATCTTATCCATCCAGTGGATCTCCGGCTCTTTTTTACCGGGCTTCCTGTCCAGGATATAGCGCACCAGCAGGTAACCGCCAATGCCAAAGAGGATCACTGTAAGCATATTAAGCTGGTTGGCCGAAAACGCATCCACCATCTGGGCGGTTGCAGCTTCCCTCGTTTTAGGATCGGTAGCAGATAGTTGGTTCAAATTGATACTATCCTTGCAGAAAGCAAAAATAACCACAAAAACGCCCAGGAACAGACCCAGGAAGTAAGCGATAACCGTATAAAAAGCCCAGGGAAGCCCATTTAGCGCCTTTTCTTTTGCAAGCACACTATTCCGGTAGGCAAGGTAAACCAGTACTAAAAGTTGGATCATCAATTAAATATTTTTCATAAACTCTGTGACACTTTCCATAATATGGCTGATCTGTGCATCCGTCAGCCCGTGATGGCAGGCCAGCAACATGCCGCCGCGCATTACTTTATCCGACTCGGGGTAGCCATTCTTTGATGCTTTACTTGGCAAATTCTTAAAGCCCGGCTGGCGCAGTATATTACCAGTAAAAACCGTGCGGGTCATAATATTCCTTTTCTCTAAGAATATCTGCAGATCGCGGCGGATGAAGGGCGCGCTTTCACGTAGCGTAGTGGCGAATGCCAGCCAACCCGTGCGCGAGTTTGGCAACTGCTTTGGTAATATAAAGAACTCCTCGTACTGGCTGAAAAACTCCCTCATGCGGGTGTAGTTGGCCGTGCGGGTATCTATATTCTTGCCCAGCTTGTTGAGCTGAACAATGCCAAAAGCGGCACCCATTTCAGACGGCTCTATGTTATAGCCTGGCTCTTCAAACACAAACTTGGCATCGTAGGGTATGCCTTCTATTTCTACATTAAACCGGTTCTCTATTTTCTCTGACTCCACAAAAAGAGAAGAGCTGCGGCCCCAACTACGTAGGAGTCGGCCACGATTGTAATGTTCATCGGTGTTCACGCAAAGCATACCGCCATTACCACCGCAGTTAATGATGTGAGAACCATAAAAACTGGTAGTGCTCATATCTGTAAACCGGCCAGACGACAGGTCGTCAATTTCGGCTCCCAGCGTGTCCGCCGAATCCTCGAGCACAAAAAGATTGTGTTTATCAGCTATCTCCCTTAGTTGTTTCCAGTTGGGCAGGTTGCCTATAAGGTTCGGTATGATCATCGCCTTTGTATTTGGCGTTATCATCTCCTCCACTTTATTGGCGTCCACATTATAAGTGCCTTCTTCCACGTCAACGAATGCAGGCAGCCATCCTTTTTTCACAATGGGAGCTACCGTTGTGGAGAAAGTAAGCGCGGGGGTAATGATCTCGGCCCCGGCCTCATAGTTCATAAGGTCTGCGGCAAGGTAAAGTGCCGATGAGCCGCTGTTCACCATTATACCGTGCTTCTTATTATACAGCCCTGCAACACGGTCTTCCATTTCGCGAACGTGCTTGCCCATTTGTGTTGAAGTGCGCAACACGTTTACAACCGCTGCTATTTCCTCCTCTCCATGCACTGTTTTGCCATAAGGCACATGAATATAGTCTGTTTGTACCATTTGAATTAATCAGGATTTAGGATGCGAATGTAGTTGATACAGCGCAAATAAGGAACGATGATAGAATATTTCTGATGTTAAAAAAGGTTAGCGGGATATAATTCCTGTAAATATTACCTTTCCATAAACATCAATCTGTTGCTTTAGCTTTTCATTTTTAAGCCGCTCGTAATGCAATACATCGAACCAAAGCAGTGTTGGACTTTCGTTTTCGAGCAGGTAATGTATTTTGGCAATATCGCTATACGTGACCTTTTCACCGACTATAGCAAGGTCTATATCAGAGCCTTTCTCATAATTGCCCATTGCCCTGCTCCCGTACAATATTACTTTTTCAATAGCCGGGATAGTTTCAAAAAGATGGCGCATGTAGTCCATGTCTTTTTGCCGGAGTCCATATTCATTAGCGACATAGGTTATCATTGCTTAGCTACCATTTTATCTTTGAATTCCCTTAGCACCGGAAGGAAATCATTAACTATTTTGTCAAAGTAAATTTGGTTCTTACTATCATCAAATGAATCGCCTGATTCGTTTCTTGCGTTTAATAATTCTTCCCAAACGAACGGATCAATCAATCCGTCTTGCGCCATCTGCATTATACAGGGCCGCGGGCCTCTTATGTCGAAATAGCCCACATATTTCAGGTAATCCTGCATTACCTTCCATGAGAGATCAAAAGCAAATTCAAACCTTTGAACCAACGCGTATTTTTCGAACTCCGATGTAGAGCCATCAGCGGGAATTATCTGATCAAAATTAGCTAACGTGGTTAAATAGTTTTCAAAACGCAGCTTCCAGCGGGTATCCTTGTTTTCCATTCTGTTGAGCGTATTGCCGGTGTTACATACTGAAAAAAGTGTTGGAAACCTTGCGCCCACTGCGATGGGCGATGCCCATCGCTATTAGATTACACCCTTTCAGGGCTGCCCCCTTTTTCAACAATGCACGAAACTATGCCGCGCAAAGTATAATTCCGACTACATTAAATTTTCCTTCCACTTCTTCCTCCCTTCGCCTGCAAAAACGTGGCGTTCGCTATGGTAAGAGGAGCGCACCAGCGGGCCGCTTTCCACATAGTCAAGGCCCATTTTATAACCTTCTTCGCGGAAAAACGCAAATTCATCGGGATGCACGAAGCGCACCACGGGCAGGTGTTTTTGGGTGGGTTGCAGGTATTGGCCCATGGTCACCACATCGCAGCCGTTGTCGGCAAGGTCTTGCAGCGACTGCAATACTTCTTCCTTTTCTTCACCCAGCCCCAACATGATGCCGCTTTTGGTGCGCATACCCCCTTCTTTCAGGCGGCGTATCACTTCAAGGCTTCTGTGATATTTGGCCTGAATCCGCACCTTGCGCGTAAGACGCTCTACTGTTTCTATATTATGGGAAACAACTTCTGGAGCAACATCAATAATACGTTGCAGGTTTTCCCAGTCGCCTTTAAAATCGGGTATAAGGGTTTCCAGCGTAGTCTCCGGGTTTAGGGCACGTACGGCTTTGATCGTATTGGCCCAAATAATAGAGCCTCCGTCTTTCAACTCGTCCCTGTCCACAGAAGTGATAACGGCGTGCTTCACCTTCATCAGGAATATCGCCTCGGCCACACGCTGCGGCTCATCCCAGTCCACAGGTTCAGGCCGGCCTGTAGCCACATTGCAAAAACCGCAGGAGCGGGTGCATATATTGCCCAATATCATGAAGGTTGCAGTACCTTCGCCCCAGCACTCACCCATATTGGGGCAGTTGCCGCTTTCGCAAATAGTGTGCAGCTTGTTCTTATCCACAAGCCCCCGCACATGGCGATAATTCTCGCCCATAGGCAGCTTTACACGCAGCCAGTCGGGTTTTTTTACACGCTTTTCGGTATTTATTTCTGCTGAACTGATTACTTGCAACTCCTGCATAATAAGCAAAGGTAAGGAACAATCACAATTACCACCGGGAATATGACAAATGGCACGTGCCGGATTTTAGTTGCCCCGACCTTTTGGTCGGGGACAGAATAGGTAATATTAGGCTTTAGCCGAAACCACTCGTATTCTGTTACTCGTATTGCGCAGTTTCGGCTAAATCCTGTTATATTTTTGCATTAGTCCCCGACCTAAAGGCCGGGGCAACCAGAAACAACGAATTTTGTGATATACTCTTACCATCTCTTACCAAACTGCAGCGCCAAGAAAAGGTCGGCAAAGTAAGGTACTGCGGGCTGGTTGGCCATGAGCTGCACAGCTGTGGTGTAGTACTCCACGTTAAAACCGGTCTCAATGCCGATCACGTTTTTCTTGTTGGTGGAGAAATCGAAGTGGATAGCAGATTTGAAGTGAAAGCCGGGGACTATTTTTACCTCGCCGATCCCCTTGCTGAAACCTGCATTACCCTCTATAAGCGATTGGTTCAGGAAGTCCTGCTTCGTGGCATCGCTGTACTTAATGGCAGCAGGATCGCTATATACATTGAGGTAGTATGGCTTTAAGAAACCAATGGCCAGCCCACCGGTGTTTACCCAATGAATGGAAACCGTTCCCGGATCGGGCTTGCCTGCAAGCATTTTGCGGTAGCCCCACCCCAATTTCAGGGCATAGAAATTGTTGATCTTTCCATATACATAAGTATTGGTGCCACTGCCATCCACGCTCGTACTCTTGTATTCTTTAGGATTTTTCTTTTCGGTAAACTCTATTTGCCAAAGGCGAACATTATGGAACATATCGCTCCGCTTCATATCAATAGGTTTTACCTTACCCCGGTCGGCATATATGCTCCACCCATCGCTATTGAGGCGGAAACCTATACTCATTTCTTTGGTTATGGCCTTGGGACCTTTAGGTTTAGGGAAGGTGGCTATCTGTAGTTTCTTCTGGGTAGTATCCGTGGAATGGGCAGCAACTTGGCCACAAGCATGTGAAGCAACATTAACAGATGCCAGGAGCAAAAAAACTGTTTTTAATAGCGTCTTCATAGTGAAATCAAAGCGTAAGTTACACATATTATTCAATATGGAAAACACTTATCCGGCAGATAATAAAGGATACTTCGTAATTTTAACAAAAATAATCCCATGACCTCAAAAGTTGTATATACCGGCGACCTGCGCACTATGGCTACGCACCTGCGCTCCGGCACTATAATAGAAACAGATGCACCTGTTGATAATCACGGCAAAGGAGAAAGGTTCTCCCCTACCGACCTTGTGGCTGTGGCCCTCGCCACCTGCATCCTTACGACCATAGCCATCCTCGCCCCTACAATAAACATTCAGGGAGCCGAGTGTAACGTGGAAAAAATAATGGCCAACAACCCTCGCAAAATTGGCGAGATAGTTGTGACCATAGACTTCCCCAATAGCGAACCATTTACGGAAGAGGAGAAAAGCCGGATAATGCATATAGCCACTACCTGCCCGGTGCATCAAACCCTGCACCCAGACTGTAAGCGGACGCTCAACTTTAATTGGCCAGAATAAAAACCCTGTCCCTAAAGGGGACCAAGCATTGAGCTATATAACTTTCTCCGTGCTATGGAATATGATTCGGCCTTTTGATTTCGCCATGCCAATAAGTCTTACACAGTCAAAGCATCTGGATGTAGAACGGTTATTTACTCTTTTGCGCGGATAATGTTAAGCCCTATAGTGCAATCGAGGCAGCGTTTTGCCGAGCAGTAATTGTTGTATAGTTGTAACAGTGCCTGCGATTGGGCTGCGTTGATGGCCTTCCAGCCGTTGTCTTCCCAGAGGGCAGTGATGTTGTTCTTTTCCGCAGGCACGGCTTCGAGCAATTGCAGCGCCTTCTCTTGTAGCGCATGAGTGTCTTGCCGGGCTGCATACAAAAATTGTATAGGTGCAATGGTATTAATAACAACGTTCTGAACTGATGATTTCCCCAAAGACTTTGGTGTAGCCTGTTTCTGTGCCACATCGAACTGGAAATGGGTGTTCCAGTATTCGCTGGCAGTCACTTCCAGCAATGGCTCTATTTCTTTTATAGAATGTGTTTCTATGACCTGCGAAAATAAATGAACCGACTTATGTACCAGCGCCGCAAACTGAGCTATGCGTATTGTAGGGAAGTTGGCGGGCCGCATCCGCAGGAACTTCCACAAATGCGCGGTGACCGGCTTTAGCTTGTATTTTTTTCTGAGGTAGTCGTATTCCTTTTGCAATTCGCGAGGATAATCATCTTTAAAATCATCTTCGAGCATACCAGCTTGCCCAAAAAATAATGCTTCTACCTGCAACAGGCTTTCGCGATGCTTTGCTGGTATATTCAGCGGTAGTGACTGCGCCAGCATGAGAAATGGAGTAGCATTGGTCTTAAACCCGAAGTTGGCCGCCATGCGCCAGTAGAGCAGGTTTCGCCAGTCCTCAGCCGAATTTTCAAGCAGCACATTCCAGTCGCCCAGCTTTTGTTCCCAGCGCTCGGCCAGCAGCCTGCTCAGCCAGCCTTCCTTCGTTATCTGCCTTACAGTTTCATGCTGCCGGGCGCAGGGTAGCTTCTGGGGCGCCTGCATCAGGTTTACGTAATGATCGAAGATGTGCGCCGGAATATGGTCGTGAAGCGATAGTACCGGCGTATTGCCGGCAACGTTCGGTACATCATTTTCGTACACCACATGAAGTATAAGATTTTGATAAGCCTTGTCGTGTTGGTGCCCGTGTCTAAGCCAGTCGCTACTTTTTATGTGCAGCTCTATATTTCCCACGAGTATTGTATTGCCCACCTTTATCTTAGCCTCCAGAAAATCGGGGCCAGCGTCCTTATTCAGCCGCCCGCCATGAATTACGGTCAGCGGCTCACCATCAGCAGTATGAAGGCCGGTTAGTTGGTACAGGTTGTATTGCCAGATGAATTGGAGTAAGGCTTCGTTCATACGTTAGGTGGGTAATGAGATAGGCCATAAAAATACTTTTATTTTTTAAAAGTCGCACGTGAGCATCATTAGTAGAGGATCCAGCAATATGTACAATTTCGTATATTTCACTGCCTGCATTATCTAATAACGGTTGAAAAAATATAAAGGGAAAGGATAAATAGAATTAGCGGCAGCCATACTAAGAACAATACTACCACAAAGTATATTTTATCCTTGGTGAAAATAATTTTTATCAATATTGCACCGGTATATAAAAGACAAAGCAAGAATAACAAAAATATCAAACCACCATTTGCCGCACCGCAACTTCCGCCTGAATAACTTGCACTTTCAGAGCATAGAAATAATATGCTAAGCACCCACGCAAAAAAGTATAACGCTAAAAAGCTGGTTGAATTAGGATGTCTCCTTAAAAAATTCACAAATCAATTAATTAAATGCTGCTACTTCAAATCCAAAATATGCCGTTCCATTTCCCCCTGGTATTTCTTCGCTTCTTCATTTGCACGTTCGGCAAAGTCTTCACCGCTGCTTGCATAGATGATACCGCGCGATACATTTATAAGCACACCACCATCCTTATTCATGGCATTGCTGCACACCGTATCCACATCACCACCCTGCGCACCTACGCCGGGAACTAAGAAAAAGTGATCTGGCAACATAGCCCTTACTTCCTGCAACTGCTCTTTGCGGGTAGCGCCAATTACAAACATTATATTCTCGGGCGTTCCCCATGAGGCCACCGTGCGTAACACTTTTTGATACAGCAATTCATCGCCACATTGCTGCAACTGGAAATCGGCGCTGCCCGTATTAGAAGTCAGGCCAAGTACGATGGTCCACTTGCCGGGAAACTGCAAAAATGGCTTCACACTGTCATGCCCCATGTATGGCGCTACAGTAATGCTATCGAATGGGTAAGTGTGAAAGAACGTACGGGCGTACTGCTCTGATGTGTTGCCTATATCGCCTCGCTTTGCATCTGCTATTGTAAAAATATCACGGGGGATATAGTCGAGCGTCTTCTGCATACTCACCCACCCTTTTATTCCCTGGGCTTCATAAAAAGCCGTATTAATCTTATAGGCTACAGTATATTCCTTTGTGGCGTCTATAATGGCTTTATTGAATGCAAATACCGGATCCTCTTCCTGCAAAAGATGCGTGGGTATTTTACTAAGGTCGGTATCCAGCCCAACACATAATACCGATCTTTTCTTAAATATTGTTTCTACTAATTGTGAACGTTCCATTTGCAAATGATTCTAAGCATCAAGCTCCCCTTTTTTTCTTTGTTCGTTGCGGAGCCTGTTTTCCTTTATAATTACTTCCTTTATTATTACATCCAGTTTCTCAGCGGTAGCGCCCACCCACTCCACCACTTGCCTGTTCATGGGATCTTCGGGATCATCGAAATTATACACTTGCACCAGCCCCAGGATGGTGGCCAACGGCCCGCGGACATCGTGGGCCTGCGTATGGGCTATGTCGCTGAGTATGTTGCTCTGCGCTTCTATATGCTCCAGGTGCCTCTTTTTTTCTTTTGAAAGAAGGTCGTTGTATTTTTTCTGGATGTTGTAGTTCCTATACACGAAAAACACCAGCAACAACACAAGCACGATGCCGCCAATAGCGCAGTAGGTAAGTACCTTCTGCCGTTCAATTTTTCTTCCATACTCCCCCTCCTGCCTGGCCCGCTCTATTTCCTCATTATCTTTAAAGCTCACTTCAAGTTCCTTGCGGGTGAGCCTGTTTAGAAACGCAATATTATATACGCTGTCCCTGATCGCGTAATAATTCTGCGAGGCATCAAATGCTTCTCTCCATTGCCCGTTATGCCTATAAGCGTCGCTCAATGAATAGAGCGCATTTTTCTGATCTTCAAGTATATTCGTTTGCCGCGATATATCCAATGCTTTCAGAAGGCTGTTGATGGCAAGATCGTATTTATCCTGTTTCAGGTAAATATTCCCAACAGTGGTGTACGCTTTTGGCAGCAGGTCCACATATTGCTGGTCTTCGGCAAGTTTGCGGGCGCTATCGGCGTATGCAAGCGCCCGCACCAGGTCCCAGGTTTCAGAATAAGTATTTGCAAGTTCATTCTGGATATTTACAGTACTCACAAAATCGTGAATTACACTACAATTATTTAAAGCGTTCTGATAATTTTCTATGGCGTTTTTATAATCTTTTTTCAGCGCGAATGACCGCCCAATATCATTAAGGCTCCATATCAGGAACTGTGTATCGTGTATCAATTGGCTGATGTCCCTGGCCTTAGTATAGTAGTAGGCCGCCTCTTCTGGGTCAGGGTTTGCAGAGGCCAGGTATATATCGCCTTTGTCTAGCAATAGCCCGGTTATCATCAGCGTATCCTGCAGGCTCATCTTTTTAGACTTGCCGGTGGCAGAAAGTAAATGAATAGCGCTATCGAACCAGGAAAGAGCCCGCGGATAATCCCCTATCTCCTTATACACTACCCCCATGTCGCCCAAAATGCCGGGCTCTATCGTAATACCGGGCTTCAATTTCAAAACCTGTCCGTAATAGTCGAGCGACCGCTCATACTGGCGCAGTTTCCGGTAATATTTGGCTATGGTCTCTAACGCAATTGCTTCATTGATGACATCATGGAAATTCCGCGCTGTTACGGCGTTCTCCTGCAGGTACTCAAAGGTCTTGGCGTAATTTTTCTGACATTTAAAATAGATCTGGCCTAAGTTCCTTGTTGCAGCATATATACCTTCATGCCAACCTATATTTTCCGCGAGTTGTTTGGCTTCTTTAGCAATAATTATTTTGCTTGCCGAGTCTTCACAATACATAACAGAAGACTTATCTATAAGCATCTTCACTTTTTCTGTATCAGACGACAGCTTCTGCACTAATGCATTAATAGAATCCACACTTTCTTTTTCAACCTGTCCATGCACATGATGTGAAATACAGAGTAATACCACCAATAAAGCAAAAGTATTAACAAAAAAAATCTTCATATTCGCGCTTTATTACGGTAGTTTAATTGAAAAATAAAATACCAGATCTCTTTCGCTAATGTAGGCAAAATTTATAAAAAACTATGCTTCTCAATAAAACATCATCATTATAGAAGTTAATAAATATATGTTTAGGTTTTTCTTTGAATCGTAGTTTAGTCCTAAATTTGTATTTGCTTGTTTTCCTGAATAGGAAAACAGCGTATTACAAATTATTTATACCGCCACTTTTAATAATTATTTTATGAAGGCAACCCGTACATTGAACCTGCTTATTATTTCAGTCGCTGCCGTATTGTTTTGCAGCAGTTTTGCCCCTTATTCTACCGCAATTTATCCCACAGTAACCTTTGGCACTCCGCAATCTAACGGTGGCGTATGTGTGTTGAGGGGTGTGTGCAAGGATTATTCTGGAGTATCTGACGATGGTATCCAGGTGACCGTGCAGGTTTCCCCTGACAACGATAATGTACTAATGATCACTTTCCTTCTCAGCGACCTGAAAAGTAAACAACCTGATCAGGCGGCCTACTTCACTGACCCATCCGGTTCATACCCCTTCGATGTTTCATTTCCTCTGACGGACTCCATTTTTTCCCAATTAAATCTTAAACCAAGTCCCGCGATCCTTACTACCAGCGCCAGCACTGTAGTTATTAATGGCGATATAGTGACGGACTATATTACCTATTACCACCTTTAGGATTCAGATTGCGCTGTTTCTAATTGCGCGGGCCTTTAGATCAATGTCATTTAGTTAAGGAAAGAATCGCGCTGGGTGATGCTGAAGGCATCTAACGTTTATAGAAAACCGGATACAAAATGAGTACCGATGCCGACCGCGTGCCGCCTTAGCTTTAGCGGTGGCGCAAGGTATCGAACTACGTTTGGTGGGATAATCCAAGCTTTATCCGAAAATTTTCATGCTGCATGTGGGACAGTTTCGTGTAGTTGGTGTCGTGTTTCGTGCCCTACGCAAGTTCGATGGGCGATGCCCATCGCTATTAGATGC
The DNA here is from genome assembly GCA_013288445.1 of Bacteroidota bacterium. GTDB lineage: Bacteria > Bacteroidota > Bacteroidia > Chitinophagales > Chitinophagaceae > Nemorincola. The sequence goes on along the minus strand of JABDBX010000004.1, from coordinate 37,964 downwards.
CGCCCTTGCAGGCAATGTCGTTAAGTTAAGGGCAAGTCAGGGGTATTGCCTTCTTCCAAGCGCGTGTCGGGACATCCCCCTTTCCCCCTTCGTCGGCGCACATGGCCTACGCGCAAGGGGGAATACACCCGAATATGCTATCAACTGCATCATTCTACTCTACTTTTTCCTTAACTTAATGACATTGCCTTGCAGGGCTTGACCATGTAGCTCTGCCCATTGCATCGAAGGTTCGGGACACTTATGAACGAAAGCCCTTTTTAACAAATGCACAAAACTGAGCCGGACAAAGTATGAATGCCTGAATCCGAAGCGCCGGCGAGGCTTAACGTTATGCCACTAATTTATTTTTTGGCTTCTCAAATAACATTCCATAACTTTAAATACAAATTACTGGTTATGGCTATAATGCTTATGCTGCCTGGCAGCCCGATACCCGACTGGTTACTTTTTCTATCCCCGCTGGTTGTTTTAGTAGCACTGATGTATGGCGGTGAGTGGATGTATCGTAAGGTGCGGCAACGATTCTTTTTGCATAAACACGCAGAGCATACCATTTGCCAGGACGATAATGCTTCCTAGTTCCACAGCGTTATTTTTCCGCTTTGCCGCAAGATTTGCAGATGTTCGGTTTTGGACATATCTTTGCACATGGCAATAAAATCGAAATTTTACGGCGAAGGACTCACATTTGATGACGTCCTGCTCATGCCGGCTTACTCCGAAGTCCTGCCTCGCGAAGTAAGTATTGTTACCAACCTCACAAAAGACATACGCATTAATATCCCGATGGTCTCTGCGGCTATGGATACTGTAACCGAAGCGCCGCTGGCTATAGCGCTGTCGCGAGAAGGCGGCATTGGCATCCTGCACAAAAACATGAGCATAGAGCGCCAGGCCGACCAGGTGCGCAAGGTAAAACGCTCTGAGAACGGGCTGATACCAGACCCAATAACGCTGAAGCCAGACGCAACAGTAGCCGATGCCCTGAAAATAATGAAGGACAACAAAATAGGCGGCATACCTATAGTGGACAATAACTTCTTGCTGGTGGGTATGCTCACTAACCGCGACCTGCGCTTTGAGAAGAACATGAAGAAAAAGGTAAGCGAGGTAATGACGAAAGACCGGTTGATAACCGCATCTGCAGGCATAGACATGAAAAAGGCCGAGCTGATATTGGAAGAATATAAAATAGAAAAGCTGCCGATTGTTGATAAGAAAAACAAGCTGATAGGTCTCATCACCTTCCGCGATACGTTGCAACTGAAAAGCCATCCCGATTCCTGCAAGGACACTATGGGCCGCCTGGTAGCCGGTGCCGCAATCGGCATCACCGCAGATATACTGGACCGTGTGGAGGCGCTTAAAAATGCAGGTGTTGACGTAATAACGTTGGATAGTGCTCATGGCCACTCAAAGGGCGTAATAGAAGCAGTAAAGAAGGTAAAGAAAGCATTTAAAAACATACCCATCATTGCTGGCAATGTGGCCACAGCAGCCGGGGCAAAAGCACTTGCCGATGCAGGGGCCGATGCCGTGAAAGTGGGCGTAGGACCGGGCTCCATATGCACAACCAGGGTAGTAACCGGAGCGGGTGCCCCTCAACTCACGGCAATAATAGAGGCTTCACAAGCGCTTAAAAAAACGGGCATACCGGTTATTGCCGATGGTGGTATCCGCTACACGGGCGATATGGTAAAAGCTCTAGCTGCAGGTGCATCTTGCATAATGGCCGGATCAATATTTGCGGGTACAGAAGAAAGCCCGGGAGAGACCATCATCTACGAAGGCCGTAAGTTTAAATCGTACCGCGGCATGGGTTCTGTTGAGGCGATGCAGGAAGGATCTAAAGACCGTTACTTCCAGGACATGGAAGCGGATATTAAGAAACTGGTGCCGGAAGGCATCGTGGGCCGCGTGCCATACAAAGGCTTACTTAGCGAAGTAGTGCAGCAGTTTGTCGGCGGCCTCCGCGCTGGCATGGGCTACTGCGGCGCTAAGGATATTACAGCATTGCAAAACGATTCGCAGTTTGTACGCATCACCCCGGCAAGCATGGCAGAAAGCCATCCGCACGATGTGGTGATCACAAAAGAAGCACCGAATTATAGTAGGTAAACCCCAACCCCTAAAGGGGCTTTTCTCATCACGAGAACAAACCAACAAATCGTAGTGGTGATTTTTTGTTTTATTTTTAATTTTTTATTTAAAAAATGGCCGATTTATTAAACCAATATAACGAAGACAGTATTAAATCGCTCGACTGGCGGGAGCATATACGCCTGCGCCCCGGCATGTACATAGGCAAGCTGGGCGATGGAAGTAGTGTGGATGATGGAATCTATGTGCTGGTGAAAGAGGTAATGGACAATTGCATTGACGAATACACAATGGGCTATGGCAAGCGCGTGGAGCTTACTATAGCAGAAGGCGGCGTAACTGTACGCGACTTCGGGCGGGGCATACCGCTGGGTAAGGTGGTGGACGTGGTGAGCAAAATAAATACTGGCGCCAAGTACGACAGCAAGGCTTTCCAGAAGTCGGTGGGACTGAATGGTGTGGGTACGAAGGCTGTGAATGCCCTGAGCAAATACTTTAAAGTATCAGCGTTCCGCGAAGGGAGAATGAAGGTGGCAGAGTTTGAACGAGGGATACTTATAAAAGAGCATAAAGAAACAGATACTACCGAGGCTAATGGCACCCTAGTAGTGTTCCGGCCCGATGAAACAGTGTTTCGCAACTACCACTTTCTACACGAATACTTAGAGAACCAGGTATGGAATTACTGCTTCCTCAATGCCGGTCTGCTCATACACTTCAACAACAGGAACTATGTTTCTAAAAACGGACTGCTGGACCTGCTGACCCGTAAGAATAACCCGGATAATCTGCGCTACCCTATCATACACCTAAAAGGCAATGATATAGAGGTGGCGTTTACGCATACAGGTGACTATGGCGAGGATATATATTCGTTTGTAAACGGGCAGCATACAACCCAGGGCGGTACCCACCAGGGTGCTTTCCGTGAAATGTTTGTAAAGACCATCCGCGATTTTTATAAAAAGGACTACGATGCTTCGGACGTGCGGCAGAGCATATGCGCAGCCATATCTGTGCGCGTGCAGGAGCCGGTATTTGAATCGCAGACTAAAACAAAGCTGGGTTCGCAAACCGTGTGGGAAAATGGCCCTTCTATGAAGGCGTTCATTGGCGACTTCCTAGGCAAAGAATTAGATAACTACCTGCACAAAAACCCATCTGTTGCCGATGCATTAAAAAAGCGCATAGAGCAGAGCGAGCGGGAGCGCAAAGAACTATCTGGCATACGAAAACTGGCCAATGAGCGTGCAAAAAAAGCCAACCTGCACAACAAAAAACTGCGCGATTGCCGCATACACCTGAACGACGACCCGCCAAACAAGGGCCGCGATGAATACAACCAGAAGCAACTGGAATCAACCATCTTCATTACCGAAGGGGACAGTGCCAGCGGCAGCATCACCAAGAGCCGCCAGGTGGAAACGCAGGCCGTATTCAGCCTGCGGGGTAAGCCACTCAACTGTTACGGGCTTACCAAGAAGGTGGTGTATGAGAATGAAGAATTCAACCTGCTGCAACATGCGCTAAACATAGAGGAAGGGCTGGAAGGGCTGCGCTACAACAACATAGTGATAGCCACCGATGCCGATGTGGATGGTATGCATATACGCTTGCTGATAATGACGTTCTTCCTCCAGTTCTTCCCCGACCTGGTGCGCGGCAACCATATCTACATCCTGCAAACGCCCCTGTTCAGGGTGCGCAACAAGCATAAGACCATGTACTGCTACAGCGATGAGGAGCGCCAGCGTGCTATACAGGAGATAGGCGCCAAGGCGGAGATAACGCGCTTCAAAGGGCTTGGTGAAATATCGCCCGAAGAATTTGCACAGTTCATAGGCGATGATATACGCAAAGACCCCGTGCTGCTGAGCCAGGACGCACAAATACAAAAGCTGCTAGAATACTACATGGGCAAGAATACCCCGCAACGACAGGTGTTCATAATTGATAATCTGCGTGTAGAGAAGGATCTGGCTGAGGAATTGGGGGTTGAGGTGGGGTGACTTTGGTTAAAAACTGAGCAGATATTTTGAAAGCCCTCCTCATAATAGACATGCAACTCGGTAGCTTTAAACCCTACTCGCTTCGGCATGATACTATGGGAGTGATAGAGCGCATAAACAACCTATCGCACCATTTCAGGGCTAATAACGATAAGGTCATTTTCATTCAGCACGATGGAACAAGCGAGAGCATCTTTCTGCCCGGCACAAGCGACTGGGAAATACTGCCGGAACTAAACCGTGAGCCAACAGATATAACCATTTCAAAAACAGCCAACGATTCGTTTTATAAAACCAAGCTGGCTGATACCCTTGCGGAGCATGGTATAACAGAACTATTCATCACAGGTTGCGCTACCGATTTTTGTGTGGATACGACTGTAAAATCGGCCCTCAGCAAGGACTACAAAGTGACCGTAATAGCAGATGCCCATACCGCCGCCGCAAGACCGCATATAGACGCCCAAACGGTGATAGACCATTACAACTGGCTGTGGGCAGATATGTCGCCAACAAAATACAAGATAAGTGTATTGCGATCAGGAGAGGTTATTGCGGGTTAGACTAACCTGCCTTTAGCATCCTCGTTGCCTGCGGCCCTTCACAAAACAACAGATCCAGTATGCTCAGATGTGGTATAAAACCCACCCTGTCCTCAAAAACCTGGTAATACTTCGGGATGTTTGCAGAGTCAATTTTTACATTTCGCAGGTCCGCAATTTCCGGTGGATATTCTTTTATAAAGGCGGAAGTTTCCTGTACTTCAATGTCTAATTTCAGTTGTTTTTTCACCCATTCAAAAGCGGCCTTATTGAAATCCACCAGGTGTAAAAACTGTGTTTCATAGAGCGGTCGTAAACTATCCTCAAAGTGCTCAAAATAAGGTGAGCGTTTATAAACCGAAACCAGGGTGCGCCAATGCTGCACTTGCCAGTGTTCTTCGTTATGAATAAGTACATCGTGCATCGGCAAGCGCTGGTCGCGGCCGTTTACCAGGGGTATGCTCAGTAATATACTGTTGTTGGCGCCTGCCACCCGGTAGCGGTTCCGGTAACCCATCTTCTGAAAATGTTCGGCCGCATCAAACACTAAAGTATCAGCACTAGCCACTTGTTTCCACCAACTAATATTTGGGAACGTAAGGAATGAGGATACAATTGTCATGTCTATGGCCTTAACCAAACTATTGAGATTTGATAGGTGTCCCACACCTCGGAGGTGTGGGACACCTTGTCTCGCGCTGGAGATATTAAAGAAGCTATTTTACCGAAACTCCTACCTATAAGTCAGCCCCATGTTCCAAAACAGGAAGGCCCATTTATCGGCATACTCAGAGATCACCATATCGGTTGGTTTTCCTGCACCATGACCGGCTTTTGTTTCTATGCTTATCAGCACAGGGTTCTTGCAAGATTGGGCCGACTGTAGCGATGAAGCAAACTTAAACGAGTGCGCAGGCACTACCCTATCGTCATGGTCGCCGGTGGTGATGAGCGTAGCCGGGTAGCATTGCTTCCTGGTGTTATGGACGGGTGAATATTTATAGAGATAATCAAACATTTCTTTGCTGTCCTCTGCGGTGCCATAGTCGTAAGCCCAGCCAGCACCGGCGGTAAATTTATTATAACGCAGCATATCCAGCACACCAACCGCAGGGAAGCATACCTGGAAGAGATCGGGGCGCTGTGTCATACACGCACCTATGAGCAGGCCGCCATTCGAGCCACCAGATATTGCTAAGTATTGTTTCGACGTGTATTTCTCTTTGATAAGATACTCGGCAGCAGCAATAAAGTCGTTGAACACGTTTTGCTTCTTCATCTTTATACCCGCATTGTGCCAGTCATCGCCATACTCGCCACCGCCGCGCAGGTTGGCAACAGCATAGATGCCCCCATGCTCCATAAACACCATATTGCTGATGCTGAAACTTGGCGTAAGACTTATGTTGAACCCACCATAGCCATAGAGCATCACCGGGTTTTTGTCGTCCAGCTTTATCCCTTTTTTATAGGTGATGATCATGGGCACTTTTTGCCCGTCCTTAGAGGTGTAGAACAATTGCTTGCTCTCATAACCCGACGGGTCGAACTTCACTTCTGAGGCTTTGTACAGCACCGATTTCCCGCTATTAAGATCGTACTTAAAAATGGTAGATGGATAAACGTAGGATGTATAGTTGTAGTAGGTTTCCTTATCGTCCATTTTGCCGCTAAAGCCACCCGCAGTGCCGAGGCCCGGCAGTGTTATTGATTTCTCCAGCACCCCTTCCAGGTTGTACTGGTAAACTTTTGAAACCGCATCTTCCAGGTATTGCGCAAAGAATTTATTGCCGCAGGTGCTTATGCTCAACGGGAATTTAGTTTCCGGTATCACAGTGCGCCAATGCTCCTTCGTTGGGTTGGCCGCATCCACAACTACCAGTCTGCGATTTGGCGCATCCTGGTTGGTTTCTATAAACAGCTTGCCGTATTGCGAATACACCACACCCTGTTCATAATCGAAGCCGGTGACCACAGGCACTATGGGCGCATTCTTGGTGCGCAGGTCTTTAATGTACAGTTCATTACCGTAAGTGGCGTTAGAAGCGCTGATGATGAGGAAATTTTCATCTTCGGTTACACCCCCGCTTATATACCGGCGCGGTATAGACCTGCCACCGAATATGAGCATATCTTCTTTTTGCGGAGTGCCCAGTTTGTGGTACAGCAGCATATGCTCTTGTGTCTTGTCAGAAAGCGCACTACCCTTCGGCTTTTCGTAGCTGCTGTAAAAAAAACCTTCGTTGTGCCACCACGAAATGCCGCTGAACTTCACATCGCGCAGCGTATCATCCTTCTTTTCTCCCGTCTTGGTATCAATCACTATCACTTTGCGCCAGTCGCTGCCACCCTCGCTTACCTGGTATGCTGCCAGCGAACCGTCCTTAGTAAAGTCTATACCCTGCAATGAGGAGGTGCCGTCCTCAGAAAACTTATTAGGATCAAGGAAAACCTGCGGGGTATCATTGCCTTTTTGGCGATACAGTACGCTTTGGTTTTGCAGGCCGTCATTGAGGTAGTAATAAGTGTAGCCACCTTCCTTAAAAGGGGCGCTGTATTTGGCATAATTCCACAATTCGGTGATGCGCTTTTTAATAGAATCACGGAAAGGTATCTTGGAAATGTAGTCCTTCGTTACCTTGTTTTGGGCGATAACCCATGCCTTTGTTTCTTCCGACCGGTCATCCTCCAGCCAGCGATAGGGATCGGCTACTTTTGTACCAAAGTATTCGTCAACCTGGTTTATTTGTTTTGTGTCCGGGTAGTGCCCCGTAAAATCAGCCTTTACCTGTGCCTGTACTGCCATACCTGTCATTAAAAGAGAAGCGCAAAGAGTTATTGCTTTCATTGTAGCCTGTTTAGAATTGACCTCAAAATACGGGTATTTTTGGGAATATAAAGCAAGGAACTGGTAAGGTGACATTTCAAATCTTCACGACAGTTGGTAAAGCGCGATACGCCCCGACGAGCGAACATCCCCCTTTCCCCCTTCGGCTCTGCACAAAGGCGCTCGCACAAGGGGGATTGCGCCAGAACAATTTTTCAACAAAAACCCTTACTTCGGCATTCCTGATTGCGAAAAAAAAATAGCACTTCAAAATAAGACTTGGCCGAATTTTGAGGAGTTATTAGCTGCCTAAATTTGTGTGTACGTCACATGGTCTACTGTCAAAGCAACGGACAATAGCCAAATGGCCTTGATATTGCATTCCCCCTTGTGCGCTTGCTTTGTGCAGAGCCGAAGGGGGCAAGGGGGATGTTTACTGCTTCACGATTTTTGTCACTGTTTTAACCTCTCCCCGACCCTCTCCAAAAGAGAGGGAGGTAAGCTCCAGCAGGTACACACCCTGCGGTAACGATGCTACAGAGATACTATTATTGCCTTCTTTTAAAGAGCCTTGCTGCTGCACAACGCCCACCAAATTTAGCAGGCGGTAGCTGGCCGCGGCTTTTAGGTTATCTACATTCACTACTTCATAAGCTGGGTTAGGGTAAATACTCATTGTCGCATCCTTCACGCTACCAACAACCAGGTTATCTAAGCAAAGAGGGTTGAAAGCTACTTTACGGATGCGACTATTGTCTTTATCTGCGAAGTATAGGTTGCCACAGGTGTCAAATGCAAGGCCGAAAGAAATATGAAGTTTGGCATCAGTTGCAATGCTATCATCCCCGCTAAAACCAGAGATCCCGGTACCTGCTATTGTATGAATAATACCAGCGTTATCTATTTTACGGATATTATTATTGCTGTAACAGGATATAAATAAATTGCCCGCTTTATCACAGACTAATCTAACGGGGTCTAAAGTAGCTGCCGTTGACGGGCCGCCATCGCCAGTTGGGCCCATAGAACCATTGCCCGCTACAGTAGTTATTCTTCCTGTTACATCCACTTTCCGCACTCTTGCATCATTTGTTTGGGCGAGATACAGATTTCCGATAGTATCTGTACAAATTCCATTTATCGACTGTATCGTGGCAGCCGTTGCCATACCACCGTCTCCACCCCAGCCCGCAGTGCCATTCCCAGCAACAGTAGTGATGATTCCTGAAGTATTTATTTTGCGAACTCTTTCATTGCCGCCATCTGAGACATATAGATTATAACGTGAATCAAACCAAATATCAGCAACTCCGCTAATTGATGCCGCCGATGCAGGCCCCCCATCGCCGCTAAAACCCGAAATCGCCCCACCGAGAATAGTACTTATAATGCCTGTCGTCGCGTCAATTTTTCGGATTCTGCCATTTCCGGCGTCAGCTATATATATATTGTCTTGTGAGTCGAATACAATACTCCCAGGAAAATATAGTTGAGCATCTGTTGCGGGAATACCGTCACCATTGTAGCCACTGCTCATTCCCGTACCCGCTATTGTGCTGATAATACCAGAAGGAGTTACTTTACGTACTCTGTCCGGTGAAACCTGAGTAAAATAAAAATTGCCTTTTGAATCGAACGCACACCCATCTGGATAACCGATCGCAGCTGCGGTGGCATCGCCGCCATCACCGTTGGCCCCTACTGCACCATTACCAGCAAAAGTGGTAATTATCTGCGCATGAGCCGAAAACGTACAGAATAGAATAAGTATGTAAAGGAGGTATTTCATGTAGCGTGATGGTATCAGAAATATTTGCGTAATTAAAGTTTATGAAGTGTTACTGCTCTCATCAGGCTACCATTTTTATTTCCTCTTTAACGATGTTTCTGCCAGCCTGTTCCTCATTAGCTATTTCGCGCCTCACTTCTATTATCAGTTCTAGCGCTTCTTTAAGATTAGAACGCGCCTCCTCCAGGGTAGCTCCCTGGGTATTTACCCCGGGTATCTCTTCAATATAGGCTATATAATCATTTCCACGTAGCTCAAAAACTGCCGTTAACCCGCTGTGAATATCCATTTTGATGCATTTGTTTTATATCAAAGTTACATACCATTTACGATATTGATAAAATAAATCTCCTTTCACTTGACTTTTAAATCTTTTCTCAATATGTTTGTTAGACACTCCAAATTGTATAATGGCGATACCAAAAAAGATAAGAACTTTATTAGCGGTGGCGGCGGCCCTGGCTTTGCACCCCACAGGTAGCAATGCACAAAAGCTGGATACGGTGTCCACCTTTTCCATTACTACTTATATGGATGCCTACTACGCCTACTATACCGACTCCGTAGGGCCAAACAACAACCAGAAGTTCCCATCAACATCGCCGCGCAGCAATACCCCATCGCTCAATACCATACAGGTGGCCATCAATTATAGTTCCGACAAAATAAGAGCGACCGGCGTCTTCCATTATGGCGATATAGCCAATGCTACCTGGCCCCACCCGTATAACAATATTATGGAGGCCCACGTAGGCTTCAAGGTATATAGCAAGCTGTGGATAGATGCAGGTTTTTTCCGCACACATTTTGGCACAGAGTACCTGCTACCGGTAGAGAATATGACCAGCTCGGTGGCTGTGGGCACTTACTACGAGCCTTATTACGAAAGCGGCATCCGGCTGAATTTTGACCCGACAAAGAAGTTAGAGATAAACCTGTTCCTACTCAATGGGTACAATATGTTTGTGGACAACAACAATAAGAAGAGTGCCGGTATGGGTATCACCTACGCACTTGGCGACAATGGCGGCGTAGGGTATACCAACTATATAGGCGATGACTCCCCGGTGGATAGCTCGGTGGCGCATTTGCGTTTTCACCAGAATGTATTTTTCAATTACCAGTACCGTAAGTTCAAATTCCAGGTGGGGGGCGATTATTGTATGCAGCAAAATTCCGACCTGGCTACCGGCACTAAAACGGCCACTATGTATAGCGCTCTTGCTACAGCAAAGTATCAGTGGACAAGTAAGTTCTCGGTATATGGGCGAGGAGAAATTTTCCAGGACCCGGATGGCTATATGTCAACCATAATAGTGGACAATACCGGCAAAAGAACAGGCTACAAACTCTGGGGCGTGACGGCAGGCGTGGAATACAAACCAACAGACGATTCTTATATAAGACTGGAAGGGCGCAGGCTGCAAATGGATAAGGAGCAGTTTATCTTTGACTATAACGGCAGCAGGTACAACGACAGATACGAGATAATGATAAACGGCGGCGTCACCTTCGACCTCATAAAGCGGTTTGCGACGAGGGTTTCTAACCCTCCGGAACCAACTATTGAGGATTAGGTGTAACTGATAGGTGTCCCACACCAAAAAAAGGTGTGGGACACCTATGGAGAGCGGAGAAACAGGGCGGAGAGCGGCGAGAGTTCGATGGGCGATGCCCATCGCTATTGGATTACACCCTTGCAGGGCTGCCCATGAAATGCAGGTGTTTCGTGTAGGTGTCCCACACCAAAAAAAGGTGTGGGACACCTGTTGAGAGCAAAGAAACAGAGCGGAGGGAAAAGTGGAGTAGAATGAGACAGTTGATGACATATCCGGGTGTATTCCCCCTTGCGCGTAGGCGATGTGCGCTGGCGAAGGGGGGGAAGGGGGATGTCCCGACACGCCGTTGACACTTGGCAATGCTCAACTTGAACTTAAGTTAATGACAATGGTATTAAAAAGTGTAACACAGAGGTGTCCCACACCAGAAAAAGGTGTGGGACACCGACCAATAATTTGTTATTTTTTCACTTAATAATATACAACTATGGCAAACTTCGACACGGGCTCCACGGGCTTTATGCTCCTCGCCACAAGCCTTGTAATGTTAATGACCCCTGGCCTCGCGTTCTTCTACGGTGGCCTTGCAGGCAAGCGGAACATCCTGGGTATCATGATCCAGAGTTTCGTATCTATGGGTATTACCACTATACTGTGGTATATGTTTGGGTACTCGCTCTGTTTCAGTGGTAATGAACTGGGCGGGGTCATAGGCGATTTTCATAAGGCGTTTATGAATGGTGTGGACCTGAACACCCCGTTCCCCGGCAATAACAAAATGCCTGAATTTGTGTTCTTCGCCTACCAGATGATGTTTGCCATTATCACTCCTGCGTTGATCACGGGCGCGTTCGTGAACCGGGTTACTTTCAAGTCTTACCTCGTTTTCCTTGTGCTTTGGCAAGTATTAGTGTATTATCCGTTCGTGCACATGGTGTGGGGCAATGGCCTGTTGTTCCAGTGGGGCGTACGCGATTTTGCAGGCGGCATCGTAGTTCATGCTACCGCAGGCTTTGCTGCCCTCGCTTCGGTTATCTATGTAGGCAAGCGCCGCGACCGAGAATCGCCGCCCAACAGTGTGCCGCTTATTGCTATCGGCACTGGTCTGCTGTGGTTTGGCTGGTATGGCTTTAATGCCGGCAGCGAGCTGGATGTGGACGCAATAACCGGGCAGGCATTCATAAATACCGATGTTGCTGCGTCCTTTGCAGCAATTACGTGGCTGGTTATAGAATGGTCGCTGGTGAAGAAACCTAAATTCGTAGGGCTGCTTACTGGTGCGGTTGCTGGTCTGGCTACCATCACCCCTGCGGCAGGCTATGTCTCGCTTGGGTCAGCCGTTACAATTGGTGTTGCGGCGGGTATGGTATGTTACCTGGCTGTGCACCTCAAAAATAAGATGGGCTGGGACGATGCGCTTGATGTGTGGGGCGTACATGGTATAGGCGGTTGCCTGGGCACTATATTGCTCGGTGTTTTTGCATCAAAAGCCATTAACCCTGGCACAGCCGATGGGCTTAAATTCGGCGGTGGTACGTTCTTCATACGCCAGGTGGTGGCTGTAGTCGGTGCTTGCGTGTATGCGTTTGTGTTTACCTACGTTATGCTGGCGCTCATCAATATGGTGACGAAAGTAAAGGTGGGTGAAGAAGAAGAAGTTGCCGGCCTGGATATGGCGTTGCATGGCGAGCAGGCATATGATGCAGGCGTTGTGTAACCCCGGCCCTAAAGGGAGCTATTAACCCCAACCCTAAAGGGAGTTATTAAATTACCTGTTGACATTAGTAAGATGTGTGATTTTTTTGCAGCCCTGAACCAAAGTTCGGGGCTGCTTTGTACTTTTGAACGTCGATTTACAGACGAGCAATGACTTTGTACTAACGACTATTTACGAACAGCAATCTACTAACCCGCGAACTTTCGACTTTCTACTCTCTACTTTAGACTAATCAAACATGAGCCAGCTAACAGAATTTAATGAATATAGGGCCAAGATGAACGATGTGATCGTGGGCAAGCACAACAAAGTGATAAACCGCCTTTATAACCTCGACACTAATACTTATGCCGAAGGAGCACTGGATGTGCGCACAAAGGAAATGCTGGGGTTGGTGGCCAGTATGGTATTACGTTGCGATGACTGCATAAAATACCACTTGCTCAAATGCCATGAGCAAGGTCTTACAACCGAGCAGGTTTATGAGATATTTGCCGTGGCCAATATTGTAGGTGGCACCATAGTGATACCACACACGCGCCGGGGTGCCGAGTTTTGGGAGGAGTTGATTGATGGTGAATAGCGACCCGCCGGATCAATCCACGGTTTGATAGCGTACTTCTGCAGGAGTGCTGCTTGTTCCGTTGATTATCCGGGAGTGGGTGCCGCAAATGTGCACTATAGAGGTATTCATATCTTCGGTGAAACCACTTTTGGGATAGGCGCAGAAAAGGCAGAACGCAGCTTTTTCGCAAAACTTGTTCCATAGGTGTTCCAGGTGTATTGTTGCGCCACTATGGCCTTTCGCCCAAAGGAGAGCAACCATTTCTCCGAAGGCGCGTACGCGCCTGCTGCTGTTGTGTCCCCGCTTCAGCAGCCCGGAAACGGTTTTCATAAACCGCTCTTCATTTGGCCATCCATTTACCATAAATTTCGCCAGGGTCTCCTCGGCATCAAGAGGTATATATTGGTCCTTTTCTATTAAAGCGTCCACATCTATCCCGAACAATGAAAGCCGGCTTTCCAGTGCACCCAGATGTCCTTTAGTGGCTATGATTATAACACAGTCCCCAGAATTAATGCCACCAACCGCAAAGCCAGATAGCGCATCAAGAAAAATGTTGTCGTTCTCATATATCTGTACAACGTGATCGCATGGGGATATTTCGCCCCAGAAAATGTCTGTATCGCTCTGTTCCCAATCCGCCCCATTATCAATCCGCATAAAATGTTTCTATTTGAATATCAGAGCCTAAAAACCATGCCATATCAGCAATTGCACATTCGATGGTCGATGCCAGTAGCTATTAGATAGCACCATTCTAAAGCTACTGGTATGCCGTTATTCTTGATTTTTTGTGTGGAACCCTTTGGAGTATCTGCAACCAAACGTTCCCTTTTGAGCCATTAAGATTAGGCAGCCAATAAAAACAGGATATTCCGTCATTGCAGTCCGGGAAAAAAATGGGCGTAGTTGGGAATTTTCTGTCGAGTATATTGTAGCTGAAACTGTGCCTTGGCAGGACAGAACTGGCGCGAGCGTTAGCGCAGCGCTCTCGTGTCGCGCAATTCAGCCCGTTTGCAACGGGAATTCACCTTAACACAGCTAAATCGAAGTGCCATCTCGTTGTTTGCTGATGTTTGTTCCAAAACCCTAAACATAACGAGACTTGGCAGCGGCCATTCAACTGTGGTTCATTGAATACCTTCCGAGAAGGAGCTTTATTTGCGCTTCAAGATGCCCGCTAAAGCGGAACATCTTGAAGATCGGGGAATTCAAATATACAACTCCACCGGCGAATATATTGAAAAGCTATATAAAAAACCCCAATTAGGGGGCTTTTTATCCTACTAGGCAAAGGTGTCGTCAAATGCATCGGAATGCGTTCTGCCTTCATCTTTTCCTGTTTCTGGCTTCGCTTCTTTTCCGTCCTCTGTGGCGTATTGGTTTGGCTGCGGAGTCGTTTCTTCAACTTTCTTTACTTCGTCTTGCTCGTTTGTTGTGTTTTCCATTTGTTACGATGTTTTTATAAAGATAGATATATTGTTATCGGCGCAAATCATAATTATTTGCCAAAAACAATATAGTTATTTATTCCGCAGTTGCAGGTCTTACCTTCTGACCCACAACGACCACACCGGGCAAGCAACACAGGATCAAATCTGCTGTTTTCGTCAGTTTTCGCCAAAGGATAAAATCATTTGTCTCGAATGCATTATATTTGCCTTAGAAATATCCTATATAATGATTGTTTCAGAAATAAAACTATACGAATTATTAAAGGCCCGGATTGGAAACCAAGAGGCTGAGGCGTTTGTAGAAATACTGGAAAGGAAGGTGGATACGAAATTTGAAGATGCCAAACAGACGCTTGCAACAAAAGAAGATTTGGCTAAACTTGAAGGACGGTTGGAAACCAAGATTGCGGAAACAAAGGTGGATGTGATAAAGTGGATGGTTGGCTTTTGGTTAGCGCAAATGGCTGCAATTATCGGTTTATACTTAAAAAAATAACGCATAGTTGGGCGTAGTCTCCGACTACGTCGTCGTGGAAAGCAATCTCCGATTGCCGTAGAAATACTCCCCAAAAATATTTCTTCCCAGCCACATTTCCCAGCCACACTTATCAACTAATTCCCCTATCTTTGCACTCCCAAAAAAATGGGATAGTATATTTAATTTTTAACCGCCGGAACATCTTATAGGGTGGGTCCGTACAAAAGAAGTGAGTACAATTTTGGAAGATCAAGTAATTAATCCTGAAACTACGGAAACATCGCAGGATGAAACCGTAAACAATGTAGCAGCATCTGAGGATACTACTACCCCTGCAGCTGAAGAAGCAGCACAAGAAGCACCTGTGGCCGAAGCGGCACAAGAAGCAGCCCCGCACATGAGCGCTGAAGAAGCGCACGAAGCGGCACAACCTGCAACTGAAGAAGCGCACGAAGAGGTAGCGCAAACCCGTGCACCGCGCCAGTATTACACCTCCGTACCCGATACGTCGCACGACGATTTCGACTGGAGCGTGGATAAACGTAATGTAGCTTCTTACAAGGAAGACGAACGCCAGAAGTTCGACACTATGTATGGTGGCACATTCAAATCCATTGCAGAATCTGAATTGCTGCATGGCTCTATCGTTGGCCTTACCAAGACCGATGCAATTATCAATATCGGGTTTAAATCCGATGGTCTTGTTTCTCTCAACGAATTCCGCGATATGCCCGATGTAAAGATCGGTGATGAGATCGAAGTGATGGTTGTGGAAAAAGAAGACAAACATGGTCACCTGCACCTTAGCCGCAAGCTCGCAAGGGCTGCACGCGCATGGCAGCAGATCGTGGACTTCTACAAAACAGGCGAAGTGGTTACAGGTACCATTACCTCTAAGACCAAGGGCGGCCTTATTGTGGACGTTTATGGCCTGGAAACATTCTTACCTGGTTCGCAGATAGATGTGAAGCCGGTTACCGATTACGATCAGTATGTAGGTAAGACAATGGACTTCAAGGTTGTGAAGATCAACGAAACTATCCGCAACGCCGTGGTGAGCCACAAGGCGCTGATAGAAAGCGATATAGAGCAGCAGCGTAGCGTTATCATTGGCCAGTTGGAAAAAGGACAGGTACTGGAAGGTACTGTTAAGAATGTTACCGACTTCGGCGCGTTCATTGACCTTGGCGGTGTTGACGGATTGCTGTATATCACCGACATTAGCTGGGGCCGCGTAACGCACCCAAGCGAAGTGTTGCATAACGGCCAGAAACTGAACGTTGTGGTTCTTGACTTCGATGACGAGAAGAAACGTATCAGCCTCGGTCTGAAACAGCTTACTCCTCACCCGTGGGACAACCTGCCTGCTGAAATAGTAGAAGGCGCCCACATTAAGGGTAAAGTAGTGAACATAGAAGATTACGGTGCATTCCTGGAAATTATGCCTGGCGTAGAAGGCCTGGTACACGTTTCTGAGATCACTTGGTCTTCACAGCCTATCAACGCTAAGGAATTCTTTAAGCTTGGCGAAGAGCATGAAGCTGTGGTGGTAACCCTTGATAAGGACGAACGTAAGATGAGCTTGTCCATCAAGCAACTTACAGAAGACCCATGGGATACTATCGAAAACAAATTCCCGGTTGACAGCCGTCACCAGGGTACCGTTAAGAATATCACTCCTTATGGTGTATTCGTGGAGCTGGAAACAGGTATTGGTGGCATGATACACATTAGCGACCTTAGCTGGATAAAGCGTTACAATCACCCAAGTGAGTTTGTAAAGACCGGCGACAAAATAGATGTGGCTATCCTGTCTATAGACAAGGAAAACCGTAAACTGGCGCTGGGCCACAAACAACTGGAAGAAGATCCCTGGAATACATTTGAATCAGTATTCCCTATCGGTTCTATCCACGAGGGCAGCGTAACCCGTAAAGATGAAAAGGGTGCTACCGTGCAACTGCAATATGGCCTTGAAGCTTACGCTCCGGCCCGTCACCTCCGCAAGGAAGATGGCGAAATGGTAGAAGCAGAAGAAACACTTCCTTTCATGATCATTGAATTCGACCGTAATGACAAGCGCATCATGGTATCTCATTCAAAGGTTTGGGAACAACTGAAGAATGAAGAGAAAGAAGTAGCAAGAAAAGAGGCTACAGCAGAATCTGACAAGACCAAGAAAGCGGTGAAGAACATACAGAGCAAAGTAGAGAAGCCAACACTTGGCGACCTCGGCGCACTGGCTGCTATCAAGGACAAGATGAAGAAAGCTGAAGACGATGCCGCTGAATAAGCTGCTATATGCTAAGGAATAGATGATTGTGCCACACTCCAAAAGTGTGGCACAATTGTTTAAAGCCAGATGTAAAAAAGCCACGTGGCTTTTTTACTGACTTTATAGGTATATCTTTATATCGTTAAATGGAATAAATGCGAGGAAATACAAAGAAGAATAACAAACAGGAAACAGGCAAGCATATATACACCGGAAAGCTGGAAGTGACCCGCAGCGGTATGGGGTATGTAGTGATACCGGGCCGGGAAGATGATATAATAGTGAAGCGCGGTGATATGCTCACTGCCCTGAATGGCGATGAGGTAAAAGTGGAAGTACGAGGACACCGCGATAACAACCGGCGCCTGGAAGGAACGATAACCGAAGTAGTGCGGCGCAAACAATCGGAGTTTAGCGGCCGGGTAGAGGTGCATGAACATTTTGCTTTCCTGGTGCCGGAAAGCGATAAAATGCCGGTGGATATATTCATTCCGGTGGAAAAACTGAACGGAGCTAAACATGGCGACCACGCTATGGGCCGCATTACCGAGTGGACGGGCAGAACAAAGAACCCACAGGGCGAAATAGTAAGCATACTCACCAATGAGTCGGTAAACGAGATAGCCATGCAAAGTTTATTGGTAGAAAATGGTTTTCCGCTTACATTCCCTGATGATGTACTGGAAGATGCAGCCCGCTACCCGGAAGGTGTGGACACGCACGAAATAAAAAAACGGAAGGACATACGAAAGGTGCTGACCGTGACCATAGACCCGGTGGATGCCAAGGACTTTGATGATGCTATTTCTTTCCGCGAATTAGGCGATGACATGTATGAAGTGGGTGTGCATATTGCCGATGTAAGCCATTATATAGCGCCCGGATCGGCGCTGGACCAGGAAGCCTACCGCAGGGCCACCAGTGTATATCTGCCAGACCGGGTTTCGCCCATGCTCCCAGAGCGACTGTCTAATGAACTGTGTTCCCTCCGTCCGCATGAAGATAAATACACTTTCTCCGCCATTTTCCAAATGAATAGACACGGAAAGGTAAAGGAGCATTGGATAGGTAAAACGGTGATCCATTCCGACAGGCGGTATAGCTACGAAGACGTGCAGGAGATGATAGAAGGTGCACCAGGCGATAATAAAGAGGTGTTGCTATCGCTAAATGAAATAGCCCAAAAACTGAGAGCCGAGCGTTTCAAAAAAGGAGCTATCAATTTTTCGTCGCAGGAGGTCCGGTTCAAGCTCGATGAAACGGGCAAGCCTATTGGTATAGTAATAAAAGAAAGTAAGGAAGCGCACCAGCTAATAGAGGAGTTTATGCTGCTGGCAAACCGGACAATTGCCGAATATGTGGGTAGCATAAAGTTTAAGGACGAACATGTACCATTTCCCTACCGCGTACACGACGTGCCTGACGAGGACAAATTGAAAATATTTTCGCTGTTTGCCGCCCGTTTCGGCGTTAAATTCGATCTTGGCTCTCCCAAGGGTATTTCCACTTCATTTAATAAGATGCTGGAAACCGTGAGCGGCAAGCCGGAGCAACACGTACTGGAGCAATTGGGTATCCGCACCATGTCGAAGGCTATCTACACAACCGAAAACATAGGCCATTACGGGCTTGGTTTTGCGCATTATTGCCACTTTACTTCGCCCATCAGGCGATACCCCGATGTACTTGTACACCGTATTTTGCAGCAATGCCTGGAGCAGGATATTCACCCCATAAAGAACCTGGAAACCCAATGCCGCCATTGCTCCGACCAGGAACGCAGGGCTATGGACACCGAGCGCACGGCCAATAAATACAAGCAGGTGGAGTTTATGCAAGCCTTTATAGGCGATGATTTTGATGCTATAATAAGCGGCGTGGCTAATTTTGGTTTTTGGGCAGAGACTGTAGAGCATAAATGCGAGGGTATGGTATCGGCAAGCGATCTGTCGGATTTCGATGATTTTGAATTTAAGGAGGGCGAGTACGCTTTGGTTGGGCGAAGCACGGGGTTACGTTTTGCTATGGGCGATAAAGTGAGGGTGCGGGTGGTTGCAGCAAACCTTGCAAAACGGCAAATAGACTATGCTGTGCTGGAATTGCCTGAGCAAACCGGTAAAAAGAAAAGGATAACTGCCTATAAGGGCAATTCCGGTTCCCGTGGTGGCTCCCGTTATGGGCAACCACAAAAACCGAAAGCTAAAAGCACGAAACGTAAAAGGTAACGACAGTAAGATTTCCAAAGTTGATTTATCTTACAGACCTCAAAGCCCATAAAGGCCTGAATCTAATAACAATGGCAACGCCAATCGTTGCTGATGGCAATACGCAGACAGCCCTGAAAGGGCGCGATCTAATAGCGATGGGTGCAGCCCATCGCTACAAAGGCAATTTATAAACACAACAATACCCAAATGCACTCATTTAAAGAACTGGCAGCCGCCTTTGAAAACCGTTTTACAGCTTCACTACCATTTTCGCAGTCTCCGGCCACATTGTACGAGCCCTGCAGGTATTTACTGGGGCTTGGCGGCAAGCGCATCCGGCCCATCCTCTGCCTCATGGGTAACGAGCTTTTTAATGAGATCAGCGAAGATGCTTGGCACGCTGCTTTCGGGATAGAGCTGTTCCATAATTTCACGCTGATACACGATGACATTATGGACAATGCGCCAATTCGGCGCGGCAATCCAGCCATTCATGCTAAATATGGGCTTACCGCAGGCATACTTTGTGGTGATGTAATGAGTATCTATGCTTACGACCAACTGGGCAAAATTAAAACTGCCCTACCCCAGGCATTGCAGCTATTCAATAAAACCGCGATAGAGGTTTGCGAAGGCCAGCAATTAGACATGGATTTTGAAAGCCGCAATGATGTGACTATTGATGAGTACCTGCACATGATAACGCTGAAAACATCTGTGCTGCTTGCCTGTGCCCTGAAAATGGGCGCACTGGTGGGTGGAGCGATGGGCGACAATGCCAACAAACTCTATGCATTTGGCAGGAACATGGGTATTGCCTTCCAGCTACAGGACGACTACCTGGATGCCTTTGGAGATACCAATAAGCTGGGTAAGCAAAACGGCGGCGATATAAAAGCAAACAAGAAAACCTATTTGCTGCTCAAAGCCATGGAAAATGCTGATGCAGAAACCCGCCAGGAAATAGACCGTTTGTTACACAGTGACACGGATAGTAAGGTAGAGGCAATGCGTTCCATCTACTCGGCTACCGGTGCTGATACGGCTTGCCGGGAGGCGGCCGCCAGCTATTCTAAAATGGCATTTGAATGTCTTGAAGATGTGGCAGTTCCATCAAAACGCAAGCAGCCGCTGTATGACCTGGCTGAATATTTGCTGGAGCGGGAAAAGTAGCGGAATGTTATCATAATTCTTAATTTTGCTTAAACGCCCTTGACATGGAGTTAGCCTCACTGGACATAAATGGGAACTATACCTACGCTGATTATTTGAAATGGACTTTCAAAGAGCGCGTAGAATTGATAAAGGGGAAACTCTTTAAAATGAGTCCTGCGCCTAACCGGATGCATCAGGGCTTATCTGGTTACATGTTCTACACTCTATACAATCATCTCAGAGGTAAAAAATGCAAGGTATATTGCGCGCCATTTGATGTGCGCCTGCCCGGAAAAAGCAAGGATGATAAGGATGTGATAAATGTGTTGCAACCAGATCTGTGCGTGATATGCGATGAGTCGAAGCTTGATTTTAAAGGATGTATCGGTGCGCCGGATATCGTTGTTGAAATACTTTCGCCAAGTAATAATGTGGTAGAACTGAAGAATAAATATGATGTATATGAACGTGCCGGGGTAACAGAATATTGGGTTGTATCGCCACAGGACAAAACTTTTCTAGTCTATACTTTGCTTGACGGCTCCTATAAAGCATCGCGTTTAATGGTAGCCGGAGATATTGTCGAAACCTCTATTTTACCAGGCTTTTCGCTAGAACTTGCCGAGTTGTTTGACAGTATAAATTAATAGCTATAACTTTTGTGTTTCTCTTGTTATTTTTGTGCCCATGAACTACTGGCTTGTAAAATCAGAACCTTTTAAATACAGTTGGGATCAACTGGTGAAGGATAAAAAAACCTTTTGGGATGGTGTGCGCAACTATGCTGCGCGCAATAATCTCAGGGCCATGAAAAAGGGCGACCAGGTTTTCTTCTACCACAGCAATGAGGGCCTTGCCATAGTGGGCATAGCAGAGGTGGTGAAAGAAGCTTACCAGGACCCAACGACCGAAGACACTAACTGGGTGGTGGTAGAACTAAAGCCGGCAAAGGCGCTCCCTACCCCCGTGACACTTGCCGATATTAAAGCCGACCCTTCCCTTGCCGAAATGCAGCTGGTACGCCTGGGAAGGCTCTCTGTAAGCGCTGTGACGGATGCAGAGTATATGAAGGTGCTGAAAATGGGAGGGCTGTAACTAATTGCTGAATGGCTCAATTACCTGGTAATCAAGAATGCTTTCCCGCATTCCTTTCCTTCTGCAGGTCTTTCGATGTTTTCGTACTTCCGTCATGGCTCCAGCCGGGGGGCTGGAAAAGGTACTTTAGCTTGGTTTTCAGAGAGTTTGTTTTACGTAGGTCTTTGCCTAATTCCTGCCATTCGTGGGTAACGATATGGACGGGATGAAACGGCCTTTCAATAGGTTTGGTGATGCCATAATGAGGTATCTCGCTTTCCATCTCTTCAGTAAAAGTTCCGAATAACCTGTCCCAGATGATGAACACCATGCCCATATTCCTGTCGAGGTAAGGGATATTGCTGGCGTGATGCACCCGGTGATGAGATGGGGTAACGAATATATACTCTACCCAGCGCGGCAACTTTTTTATAGCTTGTGTATGCACCAATATCCCATATATCTGTGTGAAGGAATACATGAAAAAGACATCCATTGGCCGGAAGTTCAGCAGCACAAGCGGGATAAAATAAAGATACTTATATACCGGCATAAACACAGAAGACCTGAAACCCGTGGAAAGATTGTATTCCGGTGATGAATGGTGGGTAACGTGTACCGCCCAAAATAACCGGCAGCTATGATCTACATAATGCTCCAACCAGAAAAGAAGGTCTTCACCTATCAAAAGCACAAACCAATAAACTATTGGATTCCAAGTGATTGATAAATGGTACTGGTATAAGAAATTAAGGATTGTAAATGCAATAAATAACCGTAATACAAGATCAATACCTGCATTGAGCAGGTTCAGGTAAATATTTACTAAAGTCTCTTTGAAAGTATAGAATTTTTGCTTTCTAAAATTACTGAGCAATATCTCCAGCGGGATAATTATGGCATAGATAGGAATGGAAAACAGCAGCAGTATTTGTTTTTGAAGCTGGTCCATAAAGGTTAATTGGGCAATACGTTAATAGGTTAGTTAGGCAATAGATTAATTAGCAGATTAATTACCTAAATGGGTAATTGGTTAATACGATATTGGGGTAATCACACCCTGAATGGAGTTAATAAATTATTTTGTTGAGGGGCAAAGCAAAACGACACAACAAGAAACTGTCAGAAATGAAGAGTCTCACGACATATTACCCTATTAACCAATTACCTTATTAACCTAACTAAACCGTCATTATCTCCTTTTCCTTATCCTTGCAGTGCTGGTCAACGAGTACAATATATTTATCAGTAATGCCCTGTATCCTGGTCTCGCCGTCTTTTGCAATGTCTTCGCTAAGGCCATCTTTCTGCAATTTCTTTACATGTTCTATGCTGTCGCGCCTGATGCTGCGCACCGATACTTTTGCCTGCTCCCCTTCTCCGAACACTTTTTTTGATAGTTCCCGACGGCGCTCTTCGGTAAGCGGCGGCAGAAATAAACGGATGGTATTACCATCATTTTGTGGGTTCAGCCCTATGTTCGAAGCCATTATGGCTTTTTCTATCGCAGAGATCATTTTCTTTTCCCAAGGCTGAATGGATATCGTGCGTGCATCTGTTACCGTAACGTTTGCTACCTGGTTTAGCGGCGTTGGATTGCCATAATAGTCCACCGTTACACCATCCACAATTTGTGGTGTGGCCTTTCCGGCACGTATCTTACTGATCTCCACTTCAAGGTGCGAAATCGCCTTTTTCATGGAGGCAGACATGTCATCAATTACTTCTTCCAATGATTCTATCATAAATTGTAATTTTTGCAGGCTGCAAATGTAAATAAAAAATGTCCTGACCACTAAAGTGGACTCATAAATTTTAATGACAGTGAATTTCCTTCGAATCAGTTGTTAACAAAGCCTGTTAATGGGGCGATGACATTTTTTAGTTAATTTTGCATAAACGGATTTATTGAACATGGAAACGATAGTAAGCGCCCCGGTAAAACTGACTGCAAACGCTGTAGCTGAAGTAAAAAGGTTGATGAATGAGCCTGGCTTTGATGCGAGCCAGTATTTGCGCATTGGTGTTAAGGGCGGCGGCTGTTCCGGTTTAAGTTACGTGCTGGGCTTCGATGTAAAGGAAGGCGATGATGAATTATTTGAGATAGAAGGCGTACCAGTAATTGTAAAATCCGCCCATGGCATCTATCTGTTTGGAATGGAAGTTGACTTTTCTGATGGTTTAAATGCCCGGGGATTCGTATTTAAAAACCCCAATGCCAGCAGCACTTGCGGTTGCGGCACCTCTTTTAGTGTATAGCTTTTAGCGGTTATTGTAGTTTTGTATGTTATTGGTAATGAAAAGGCTATGAAACATCCTCTTCTGCGCCGCGCAAAAGTTCGTATAAAATATCTGGGTTAAGCTCACAGGGAGCCGGGCAATTCCATATCTCCTCCAGCATTTTTTTTATTTTCTCGGATTTTGCATTTCCTGTTGTGTTCTGCAGCATAGCAGTAACATCTTCATAGAATTGTTTTTTGTTTTCCGCACTAAGCCGTTCATAGGCAACGCCTGTTGATTCATCCACTTCTACTTCAAATAGTATTTTCATAGTATTTGGGCTAATTGATTACGAATTTATAAATTATTATTTACAAAATCACATATTATTAACAATTCATGGTAACTTGTTGGTTAATATTAATTTGTGCGATTGGAAAAAGTCATAAATACAGCATAATTTCATTTGCATTATACTGAAACATCTATATGACAAAGTCTCAACTTCTTAGTTGCTAAGAATACAAAAGAACATGCCATAGCAGTAACTATTCTCCTTCTAAGTGACGTTGACGAAATAAATACCACTATATGGCGAAGTTATTTTTCGTTTATGCAAGGCACAAAATCCGCGAATAGTGAGCTATTTAAGGACTTTTGGGACGAAGCAGAAATGAAAAAGAACAAGTCAGATGGTGGTATTTATTTTGTCATCGTCACTAAGTTGATATACTATTTGGGGCTGTGCGGCGATTACAATTGTTTTATAGTGTAATAACTTTACCCTTTAGAAAACTACTATGCTCCCCATATTTCACATAGCCAAGCTGGTTGGTGAGTACTTGTGTCTTACCGATGTTAAAATCAGGTGTATTGTGATGGGTGTGTCCATATATCCAGCAGTCGATGCCAGAACCATCTATAAAATCATGCAGTTCAGTAGCAAAAGCGTAGTTGAGTACATCGCCCTTATATTTTTCGGGGTAGTTCATAAATGTGGGCACATGGTGCGTCATTACTATTTTACGGGCAGCTTTGCTGCCGGCTACAGCCTGCTCTAAATATTGCCGGGCCGCTTCATGCAATCTGTTGTAGTCCGCTATCCGCAGATTGCTGTTCCCGCTTCTTATCACATGAAAATCACTCATAGCCCTGGTTATCTCCCATTCGTATGCTATATCAATATGGCTCCAGAGCGTTGCGCATATAATGGCCGAATCCTCTATAGTTACGGTTGTATTGTTCACCAAAAACACGTTATCCCTAACAGCTTCATGCACCGTTCCGCTACGTGCAGCAATATCACTGCCATAATATTCATGGTTGCCAGGGATCCAGTAAGCAGCCTTATAGTTTCGGGCTACAAAATCCAGGAAATCATCATGCTGTCCCAGTTGGGTAAAAGGCATTATATCACCTGCCAGTAAAAGAATGTCACCCCTTACTTCCAGCGGATACTTGCGTATCCATTTCCTGTTCAGGTCAAATTCCAGGTGCAGGTCTGAACAATATTGTATGATCGGCATTTCCACAATGTTATAAATTTTCTCCATAATCCTATAATTCCTACGGCTGTAAATTGAGATACCTTTGCATAAAGAATACTCAATGACCCATACCTATAACATCACCGGCATGACTTGCGGCGGATGTGTTGCAAAAGTAAAAAGTGAATTGCTGAAAACCGGCGGCATTACTTCTGCCGAGGTGCAACTGGAGGCGCCGCAGGCCACCATCACAATGGAAAAACATATCCCGACAACTACACTGCAGCAAGCCATCGGGACCGGAAAATATACAATAGCTGAGGCTGCAAATGCAATCCCATTAGTTACAGAAGAAACGACAGCAGAAAAGGTCTCCTACTACCCTATCCTGCTTATTTTCGGGTATATCACAGGCATTACATTGCTCATCCAGTATGCCAGGGGCGGTTTCAACCTGACGGGCTGGATGAGCAGCTTTATGGCTGGCTTTTTCCTGTTGTTTTCGTTCTTTAAATTGCTCAATCTAAGTGCATTTGCCGAAGGTTACAGCACTTACGATATCATAGCAAAAAAGGTGCCCGGCTACGGTTTCATCTATCCGTTCATTGAGTTGCTGCTAGGGCTGGCTTACCTGGTCAATTTCATGCCGTTATTTACCAATATGGCAACGCTGGTAGTAATGGGAATAAGTACCGTAGGCGTAGTGCAAAGCCTTATTAGAAAAGTTGATTTTCAGTGTGCATGTTTAGGCACAATTATTAAATTGCCATTGAGCAAGGTTACTTTGTTTGAAGACTTGTTGATGGTAGTGATGAGCGCCGTGATGGTCGCCATGTTATTTTAACATCTCCTAAAAACAGCCACGGTAAAGTGTTTCAGCCGTTATTGCCCGGGCAGCGGATATCTATTTTCAAAAATAAATTTGGAAAATAATTTTCATTGCTGTTACCTTTGCATCAGTTCTTTACAATCACTTATCAAGAAAGGCAGAGGGTCATGGCCCTGTGAAGCCTTAGCAACCTCTTCCGCCGGCAGGCGGAAAACTGGTGCTAATTCCATCCCGACTAAAATCGGGACAGATAGGTCAGACGCAATAGTTTGTTGATAACTCCTTTATGGGATTCAAATAACTCAAGCTCCTCTGATTTATCGGTGGAGCTTTTTTATTGTCCCTACTCGAGGAGGGGCCGTGAAAAAGTGTCGCCGGTAATCTCTTTTTTGATAAATGGTCGTGGAATATTTTGTCACCACTTAAAATCAAAAAAAAATGAACACCGCAACAAAACTGATCCACAGCATTCCCGTTGACCCGCTTACAGGGTCCATTTCAGTTCCCATTTACCAGACATCAACATTTGTTCAGGACGCCCCTGGCGAACATAAAGGCTACGACTACGCCCGCAGCAATAACCCAACCCGCGCCGTGCTTGAAAATATTATTGCCGAACTCGAAGGCGGAAAGGGTGGCTACGCCTTTGCCAGCGGGCTTGCGGCCATTGATGCTGTAATAAAATTATTAGAAAGTGGCCATGAAATACTTGCCGTTGACGACATCTACGGCGGCGCTTTTAGGCTGTTCACACACATATACGCCAAGTTTGGCATCAAAGTGAATTATGTGGACACAACCGATGCCGTGAATGTACTGGATGCGATCACCCCAAAAACAAAACTGGTATGGCTGGAAACGCCTACCAACCCCACACTGAAGATCAGCGATATTGAGGCGATTGCTAAAATAGCGCACCAGAACGGGGCTCTGCTTTGCGTGGACAATACATTCGCCTCTCCCGCCCTGCAGCAACCTATATGCCTGGGAGCCGACATAGTAGTACACAGCGCCACAAAGTACCTGGGTGGGCATAGCGACCTTATTGCCGGGCTGGTTGTGACAAACACAAAAGACCTTGGCGATAAGATCAAGTTCATACAAAACGCAAGCGGCGCCATCCTCTCACCGCACGATAGCTGGTTGGTGATACGCGGTGTGGAGACGTTGCACCTACGGGTAAAGGAACACAGCAAAAATGCACAGATCGTTGCTGAATTTTTGCAAACTCACCCTGCCGTTGACAAGGTTTATTATCCCGGCCTGGCCACACACCAAAACCACGACATAGCCCAAAAACAGCAAAGCGGCTTTGGTGGCGTTGTTTCCTTTACACTCAAAGAGGACACCGAAGAATCGGCTAAAAACGTGGTATGCAGTACGCAATTGTTTAAGTTGGCAGAAAGCCTTGGAGGTGTAAAAAGCCTGCTTTGCCATCCGGCCACAATGACCCACAAGAGCATACCCGCTGAAAAACGCCAGGCCGCAGGCGTAGCGGATAGTCTTATACGCCTAAGCGTAGGTCTTGAAGATGTAGAAGACCTGGTGGATGATATTGGTCTGGCGCTGAATAAGGTGGGAGTTCAAGCAACTGCCGAATCGTTTTGTCGTTAAGGAAGTCCGGAGGACTTCAATATAAATAGCCGCCGGTGAAACCGGCGGAAACATTGACAAGCGCCAACCCCGCAGGGGTTGAATGTGACTTTGAAAGTGCAAAAATTGTTTAACTAAATAGCGTTGGTCCAAAGACCGGGGCAACTAAAAGCAGCACCCAAGCAACAAAATCCATTTTCTCACCCGCTAATGGGCTTCCGCCCATTAGCACAAATTGAACTAACATGTCTCAACAAAAGAAATTAAATATCGGCCTCTTCGGGTTTGGCGTAGTAGGCGAAGGGTTATACAAAGTATTGGAGCACACGCCCACCCTCAATGCACAAATTAAAAAAGTGTGCATCAAGCACCCGGAAAAGAAAAGAAATGCACCAGCAACGCTGTTTACCACTGATGCCGCACAGCTACTGGATGATGAGGACATCAACGTTATCATCGAACTCATTGACGATGCGGAGGCTGCTTACCGGATAGTAACCACAGCTCTCCGCAGCAAAAGAGCTGTGGTGAGTGCCAACAAGAAAATGATAGCCACGCATATTGAAGAACTGATAGCCCTGCAGCAAAAGCATGATGTGCCTTTTCTTTACGAGGCGGCCTGCTGCGCCAGCATACCGGTGATCAGGAACCTGGAAGAGTATTACGACAACGACCTGCTACAAGGCATAAGGGGGATTGTGAACGGCTCTACCAACTACATTCTTACAAAAGTGTTTTGTGAGCAGGTCAGTTTTGACGAGGCTTTGCTACAGGCACAAATAGCCGGTTTTGCCGAAAGCGACCCCAGCCTTGATGTAGAGGGTATAGATGCTGTAAACAAACTAAGCATTCTGCTAACCCATGCCTATGGTATCCTTTCATCGCCAAATGCGCTCTTGCATACGGGCATTCAAAGCCTGCATAAACAGGATGCCATTTATGCGAAAGAAAAGGGCTACGAAATAAAGTTGGTAGCGCAAGCGCACAAGCTGCACGATGGCAGCATTGCCGCCTTTGTACTGCCTCAGTTCGTGGCAAAGGACGATCAACTATCAACGGTGCGCAACGAGTACAACGGAGTGATCATTGAGAGCAGCCTTGCCGACAAACAGTTCTTTTACGGCAAGGGGGCCGGCGGCTTTCCAACAGCATCGGCAGTGCTAAGCGACCTGTCTGCCCTGCGGTACAATTACCGCTATGAGTACAAGAAACTCAACTACCAGGCGCCATCAAAATTGGGCAATGACTTTTACCTGAAGGTTTGCGTCAGCTTCAAGGGGCTTCTCCAGGTACCCCACGAGCGTTTCGACCAAATACTGGAATGGAGCAGCAATGAAAAACGCTGCCACGTTACTGGTATTATCCATTTTGAAAGGCTGATTGAAGATAAGTGGTGGAAGCAACCAGGCATTTCCATTGTGCTATACCCAGATGGGATCATAGACAATTATGAACCGCGCAAAAATGAACTGGAATATGCCGGGCTTGATTTTGTGGAACAGGAAGTGGGGATATAAACGCAAAGAGGTATGGACCGGCATATGCACCATATGCCGGTCAATATAACTTATCAGCTATTCAGTGGCAGCTTCAAGCAATTTCAAATCACCGATCAATTCGTCCAGCTTCTTCAATTGCTTTTTCTTACTGGTAAACCTGGTCAATAGCTGCACACCAAAAATATAAGCAGTGGTCGCCGCAGTTGCCCCTACTTGCAATTGCAAACTGGCGCCTTTCAGCACATCATAAAAGTAACACATAAGGGCCAGCCAAAGAAGAATACAATATATCCAGGAATACACAGTAATTGTCTTGCGGCGCCAATATAATACCTGCAAACAATGCACTATATATTCATTTCCCGGAACATCGGGATCATTCTTTTTCAGTGAAATACCCTTCCACATGACCCACAGATACACCAGCAGTAGCAAAACCATAAAAAGGAGGCTCCCGCTAAAGAACAGGGAGCGCCCGGCATGAAACGACACATAGACCCATACGAAGTTTACGATCACGCCTGCAAAAGCTGCCGTAACACCAATATTGCTCCACAACACGCGGCGCTGCTGCTTTTTCCATTTCTCCGTAAAACGCCTTTGCATCAATGCCGTGTCTTCCGCAGCCGCAACAGGTTGCGACCGCCAGCTTTCCTGCAATTCCTCAAATGTTATCATCGTTCATTTTATTATCCATTAGCTTTATCAACTTTATTTTTATGCGGTTTATCTTCACACCTGTATTATTGGTGTTGCTCCCGGTTATTTCCGCAATTTCTTTGTAACTCAGGCCTTCCAGCACCAGCGATATAATAAGCCTGTCGGGTTCATCAAGCTGGCTTATCGCTTTCGTAAGTGCCTCCAGTTGCGCCTCCTTAGTCCCATCCCGGGGCTCTGCAGCAATGTTTATTGTTTCCGGCAGTTCCTCGTGTGTGGCCTTTTTATGCTGCAGGTTGTAGGTCATTGCCGTATTCACCGCTATCCGGTAAACCCACGTACTCACCTTTGACTCCCCTTTGTACCTGTCCAAGCTTTTCCATACTTGTAGCATTATCTCCTGGTACAGGTCCTCAGCATGAGACCGGTCATAAAGATAGGCATAGCATATACGATACACAATGCCATGGCATTGCTGCACTATGTCGCTAAATATTTTATCGTTCTTGTCCAATGCGTGGCTTTTACTGCTTACTTAAGAACCCATCCGTTTCGCTAAAATACCATTCTGGCGCATCATACATGATAAAGTGTTTTGCGCCATCGTCGGCTACATGTACCGTGCAGGTTTTACAGGCTTTATATTGATCCGCAAAAGTGGCAATTACCGATGACCTGGTAAAATCGGGGTATTCTGGGCT
Source organism: Bacteroidota bacterium (assembly GCA_013288445.1). Taxonomy (GTDB): domain Bacteria; phylum Bacteroidota; class Bacteroidia; order Chitinophagales; family Chitinophagaceae; genus Nemorincola. Next base: position 7,224 of record JABDBX010000004.1, on the reverse strand, counting down.
TTTACAATAAGCAGCCAGCACCAGTACGGGTACTTGTATATCGCCTATTTTTTTCCGCATATCGTTTGACATCATTTCTGTAAGCGAATAGGCCAATGTTTTACGATCAGACCTCGCGCCCCATGTTGCGATCATATCCCACTTCGTGGAGTCGCGGCAGAGGAACTTTGCGGTCATTCGCTGATTGTTCTTTAACTCACCGTCATCCATTTTGCTGTAATACGAATACATGTATTGCGCTTTGGCCTCACTGAAGGTATCCACGGCATTCGGATTATTAGCGCCCGCAAAGAAAGGCATAGCGTCAACGATCAGTATTTTTTGCAGATGGTCCTTCATCTCAGAAGCTATGCACATAGCCAGGAACCCACCTATGGAATGCCCCACGAGGATCACGTTTTCCAGCTTCTGGTCTATGATGTATTCTTCTATCTGCTTTTTAATAACCTCCAGGTAAGGCCCATTTGCCAAAGGCATCGCACCCGCGTAACCGGCAAGTGTTAACACATGGCATTCGTATTTGCCTGAATATCTCGCCACCGTTTCATTCCATTCATCCCCACTGCACGTGGCCCCCGGAATAAAAATAATTGGCTGACCTTTACCGCTGACTTTTACGTTGAATGCATCATACTTTTTAGTAGCAGCAAAAGATGGCGTAATTGAAAAGGTACAGCAGAAGATAAATACCCATAAACTGAAAAATATTCTGGTCATAAAAAATGTTGTTTGCTACATAAGTATTTACAGGCATGACTTTATTACATTTTTCTAAAAATATCATTTCGGTTCAAATTCTGATTGTAAAAACAAAAAATAATTGTTCTTGCTATTTAATTATTTACCTTTGTTAATAGTTAAGATATTAATTTTAATGCGTTTTATAAAAAACATACTTTAGAGATATTAACAAGTGTGGATAATTTGCGCCAAAATAATAATGATAAACAGATTAAATTTGAAAACTAAATACTATATATTATCGATAAACGCGTTATTCATATAAAATAATTTTAGTTCCCGGCTGGGCTACCAGGTAAGTGCAGGTTAAAACAACCGGTATTTACTTGGTAGTATTATTGCATATACAGGACATAGAATAGTAAACAATAAAATTAAAAACTCATGATAAAGAAGGCGGCATTGTTACTCGTGATTCTTCTTTGCGCTATCAGCTTCCCCGGATCAGCCACTACTTATTATTACATCAGCGGCACATTTACTACTGTCACCAACTGGAATACAAATTCCGGAGGCACGGGTACACCTGCATCTTCCTTTACAGCAAGCTCCTCAGATGTCTGGATCATCAGAACCGGAGTGAATATCAATACAGGGTGGACAGTTAGCGGCCAGGTGCAAGTGGGAGACGGCACCACAACCAATACAGTAACGGTAAATACTACCCCAACGGTTGGATCTATGCTGGTGAACAATGGCGCATTCCTATCTATTATATCAGCTATCCCTACTCTTGCATCCGCACAGGGTTCCACAAGTACAATAACAATAGGTAGCGGCACATCTACAGCCTATACCATACCAACTGTAACATACGGCAATCTCATCTATTCTTCAACAGCTACTACCTCTAACTTTGCGTCATCTACAAACATTAGCGGCAATTTCGGTATTACTGCCGGTACCGTAACAATTGCAAATGCAGCGGTAACCAATGTGGTTAACGTGACTGGAAACTTCTCTTTATCGGGCTCCGGGGCGCTAATCCTTACAAGCAATGCCGCAGGAAATGGAACACTTAATATCACAGGTACTACATCGGTAAGCACTACTGCGGCAACGGCCATAAACTTCATGTCGGCAACGGGCACCACCGGAACAGGAGTTATCCAGGCAACAGGTAATGTTACATTTTCCGCCGCAGGCACAAAGTATATTGACTGGGGTACAGGCGTTGTAACCGGCAACAAGTTTCAGATGCGCGGCAACCTGACCATAAGCGGATTAGCGCTCCTCGCCACTACTTCTACCACATCTGTAGCGCCGGGAATCATATTTAATGGCACGTACAGTAGCTCAGGAGTCGCGCAGCAGTTGAGCAATACAAGTACCGGCTCCGCAGGCAGCACCGGCTGCACCTATTCAGTGAGTTCGGGCGCATTTGTGCAGTTGACTGCAAGTCTTTCTTTAGGTACACTCACAACGCCCTATTCCAGTTTTACCGTAACAAACGGAGGTACATTGGATTGCCAGTCCTATGTGATAAGTGGAGGACACACCACGGGTGGCGGTGTAATAGTAAGTTCCGGCGGCACGTTCAATACTTCAAACACTACTGGGATCAATGGTTCGGTCACGGCTTCCGGCTCCACATTTAGCGGAGGCGCCAATTATGAGTTCTATGGTACGATCGCACAAAATACCGGCACACTGCTGCCAACAGCCTTTGTATCGCCTGGCTCCCTTAGCATAAACAATACCAGCACCACCGGGGTTACACTTACAAACACCACGTCTTTTGCCACAGGCGACACTTTGGAACTAATAAATGGTATCCTTACAAATACAGCCGGCAACTTAGTGATGAATAGTGGTTCGTGGGTTTTTCGCGACAATGGCACATTAGCTGTTGCACCTACTACTTATACCGGCGTCAATTTGAACTATGTAAATCTCGGGAACAATGCACCTGCTGTAACCGTGGGCCTTGAATGGCCCGCTACATTCACGGGCAGTATTACAGTGAACAAACCAAGCGCCACCATTACGCTGAACGCGGCCAAAACCCTTACAGGATCGGTGACGCTCACTTCCGGAACACTTGCATCGGGCAATTTTGCGTTATCGCTTACCACCGACTGGACCAACAATTCCGGCAGTTCGGCCTTTACAGCAGGCACAGGTACGGTCACATTTGCAGGTACCGTTGCCGAAAACATAGGCGGAAGCGCCACGACCTCCTTCAGCGGGCTTACGATAAGTAATGTTACCGCCGCCGTTTCTGTTAATACCAATATCTATGTAAGTGGAACCCTGAACATGAATGGCGCAAACAGTGTTTTGAATCCTGGAGCCGCAGTGGTTATAAATAGCGGCTCGGCGGCTGGAACCATTTCAGGTACCGGTACAATAAAAGTGACCAGGATAACAACCGGTTCACCGGACTTTGATAACCAGTTTAACTTCTCAACGAATACTTTGACAAGTATGACGGTTGATTATACCGGCGCAGGCGACCAGACCGTCAATAGCGATCTAGGCAGTTATGGCACGCTAAAAACAAGCACAAGCGGAACAAAAACACTTGATGGGGCAATAACAGTACTTACTAGTATTTCCATCGGGGCAAGCACTACGCTGGATGTATCTTCTTCTGGTAACTACACTATCACCGATGGTGGTAACTGGGCAAACAGCGGCACATTTAATTCGGAAGCCGGAACGGTAATATTTAACGCCACAGCAACCGGCAAAACCCTGACCGGCACAATGACGAGTACCACGAATGATTTTTACAACTTAACCTTTAATGGAACTGGCGGGGCCTGGTCTTTCGCCGCAAATGCAGCCGATGTACTCAATAACTTTACAATAACTGCTGGTACAGTTACGGCTCCGTCCACTACCTTGCAGGTTGGCGGGATTTTTTCAAATAGCGGTACTTTTACGAATAATGCGGGTACTGTGAATTTTTATGGCACGGCAGCACAAAGCATAGCCGGGACAGCTACTACCTCGTTTTATAACCTCACCAACAGTAATACAAGCGCGAACCTTACTGCCGCTGTTGCGGTAACTATTAATGCAGTATTGACTATCCCTTCCGGCGCTGTTTTCGATATGGCTACCTATACACTTGCCGGGACGCTTACTTCTATCTCCAACAGCGGCACATTCCAGACGGAAATGGTTACAGCAACATCTGTCAACCCCATCCCAACCAGCAAAACATGGGGAGGACTGGTCAAATTCGGAGCCACCACCGGGGGGCAGACGATATCCACGGGTACTTACAATAACCTTACATTAAGCAATACCAGCGGAACCAATACTGCGGGCGGCACCCTAACAGTGAATGGCACGCTTACTACCTCTTCCGGCGGAACCATGAATATGGTTACCTACCAGCTTCTTGGTACAGGTACACCATCTGCCAGCGGTACACTGCTGACGCAAAACAAAACCAATCCGGCAATACCGGCAGGCAAAACCTGGGGCGGCACAGTGAATTTTAATTCGAGCAATGGCGGGCAATCGATTCCATCAAGCACTTTTCAAAACCTTACTTCGGGCAATACATCCGGCACAAATACCGCTGTAGGTACACTTACGGTGAATAATGTGCTTACTACAACCTCTGCAGGCACATTGGCAATGACCACTTTCCAGTTGCTGGGTTCGTTTACACCCACTAATAATGGAATAGTGAGCACCACTTGTACGGTTAATCCCTGCATTCCCGCCGGCTTGACCTGGTCAGGCACGACAGGCGGGGTTACATTTGCACTGCTTACCGGGGGGATGTCAATACCGACAGGAACCTATAAATCTGTGACCCTAAGCAATACCAGCGGCACCAACGTGGCAGCCGGCAATATTGTGGCGAACTCAGGTACGTTTACCACTACAGCTGGCGGAACCTTGGATATGGGGTCCACCTACATACTGAGTGGTACATCAACCTTTACCAATAAGGGTACTATCAAAACATCCGTACTCACATCCACCAGCGCTACGCCATTACCTACCGGCAAGGCATGGGCGGGAACCATTAATTATGCGGCGGCTTCCGGCGGCCAAACGATCGTTGCTGCCACCTCCTATAATAACATTACACTCGGCAATTCAAGCGGCACAAATACCGCCACCTCAAGCCTCACGATTGGTGGCGCCCTTACTACAACAGCAGGCGGCACATTGGACATGACCGGTTCTTATACCATCACGTTTTCATCGGGATACAGTATCGTAAACAACGGCACCATCAAAACATCTGTGCTTACGGCTACCAGCGCCACGCCATTTTCCTCTGGCAAAACCTGGGGGGGTACAGGAACCGTACTGTATGCGGCGGCCACCGGTGCGCAGACCGTAATGTATGGCACCTATAACTGCAATCTTACGATAGGCAACAGTAGTGGCACCAATACTGCCAGCAACACACTTACCGTAAACGGAACACTAACTACCACATCGGGTGGCACGCTGTCTATGGGCTCATCGGCCCTGGCGGGAACGGGTACCCCGGTAAACAATGGTACTATTTCAACATCGTCAACGACTAACCCGGCAATTCCCTCTGGCAAGAACTGGTCCGGCACTACCGGGACCATCATTTTCTCGGCGGCAGCGGGAGGGCAATTCATACCTGCCGGCACTTATCAGAATTTGAAATGCAGCAATACAAGCGGCACAAATACAGCTGTAGGCGTACCTAATATAAGCACTACTTTGATCACTACATCAGGAGGCACATTGGCAATGTCCACGTTTCAGTTGCTTGGTGCGTTTTCTGCCACACACAATGGTGCCCTTACCACGTCTTGCACGGCAACCCCAGCCATACCTGCGGGTAAAAACTGGACGGGCACAACCGGCAGCGTAACTTATTCGCTGCTCACCGGAGGCCAATCAGTTCCAACCGGCACGTACAAGGTCCTGAAATTTCTGAACACCAGCGGCACCAATACAGCTACGGGGGATATAACCATCAGCAGCGGCACATTTACTACCACAGCGGGTGGCACGGTGGACATGGGCACTGCAGCAGCGCTTCTCGGCTCGGGAACCTTTACCAATGGAGGCACTATTAAAACATCAGTGCCCACCAGTTACAGTGCTACGCCCATCCCCTCGGGTCTCACCTGGACTGGCACCATTATCTACGGTGCCACTACAGGGGCACAAACTATAATGACCGGAACCTATACCAATCTTACATTAAGCAATACAAGCGGCATCAACTCAGCCACCGGAAACATAATAGTGAATACAGGAACCATGACCACCACTGCCGGCGGCACATTAGACATGGGTACAACCGGCATTTTAAGCGGCACAGGTACATTTACCAACAATGGCAATATCAGTACGGAAGTACCAACAACACTGAGCGCAACACCAATACCCAGCGGAAAAACCTGGGCAGGCACTATTACTTATGGCGCAGGCGCCGGTGGGCAAACCGTAGTATCGGAAACCGCTTATAACAACCTTGCTTTTGGCGACACTACAGGTACTGATGTCCCTGCCGCAAACACCATAGTCAATGGTACATTGACCACTGCAATTGATTCTGGCATTCTCGATATGGGTACGTTTACTTTAGGTGGCACATTGACTTCTATATCGGGGGCTGGCACCATCAGAACATCGAGTGCAACAACCGTTAATGCGATACCGACCGGCAAAACCTGGACACAAACTATTGAATATTATAACCCGACCGGCGGCCAAACTATTGTAAGCGGAACCTACGGCCTGGGCCTCACGAACAGCAATACAAGCGGCACCAACACTATTGCCTCCGGCGCCACAATGAATGTAACAGGCGACCTTACCCTTAATGGCGGCTCTACATTAGCCGATAACGGCGTTAACATCGCGCTCGGCGGAAATATTATGGGAACAGGTGGCACTTATACCGGAACAGGTACTTTAAGCATGACGGGAAGTGGGGGTAAAACCATATCAGGCATTACCTTGAACAACCTTACATTGAACAATTCCGGTGGTTTCAGTCTTACAGACAGTCTTACCATCAATGGCACACTTACCCTTTCTGCGGGCAATCTGAACATTGGCGCGAATAGCCTTAATCTCAATGTTTCGGCGCCTGCAATAGCCGGCACTTTCTCATCATCGAAAATGATCATTGCCAATGGTGGCGGCAGTTTATACAAGACCGCAAATAGTTCCAGTTCGGGTACTGTGTTCTGGCCTATGGGAGATAATTCAGGAGGATATACACCCATCACGCTAAACTTTACTGCCGGAAGCATTAGCACTACGGGCAGCGTTGCTGTTACTCTTACAAATAGCAAGCATCCGCAAAATGCCAACACCACCAATTACATTAACCGTTACTGGAGCATACAGATCAACAATGTTACCAGCCCGGCATATACCGCATCTGCCACCTACATCACTTCAGACGTCGTAGGCACGGAGGCCAATATCTCCATGGGCGAATATACCGGTGCATTGCCCTGGGTTAAATTTGGCGCAACAAACACAACAACGCACACAATTACTACGGGCAGT
>JABDBX010000003.1 GCA_013288445.1 Bacteroidota bacterium | reverse complement strand
CGTAATAATTGAGGGCAGCGGATTTACGGTTACTGTTACACTCATCACACAGCCAGTGCTAAGGGTGTAATTTATTACTGCCGTTCCTGCCGCCATGCCATGAACAATGCCCGTCAGGGAACCAACTTTTGCAATGGTTGTATTGCTGCTCGTCCACAGGCCGCCACCGATTGAATCTATAAGCGGGGTTGATGATCCTACGCACACATGCACCGTTCCGGTGATTATAGAGGGTACAACGTAAGAGCTAACGTGTATGGTATCTACGGTGTAGTTGCAGCCAGAATAAATTTTCACCCAATAAGTGCCTGTTGCCGAAATACTTTTAGTGCTGGTTGTCGTAGCACCATCGTTCCAAAGAAAGCCGGAATATTCACCCGCCCCATGTGCAGCTATGGTTACACTGCTATCACGGTATAAACAAACTGTAGTATCGTGACTGGTATAAAAGGTATCAACCGGGATAAGTGAATTTACAAGATTCGGCAGTCCCCAAAAACCAAATCCCGTTGTTAGCGCAACCCCCGGATTTGTATAGCCGCAACCGGTTCCGGCAACATTGGGAGAATTGATATACCCCAGTGTTAGCGTTCCCGCATAGGTGATATAAATTTTTCCGTCCGGCCCTAATTTCAGATCCCCAAAATTAGGATATGGAGTAGCAGTATCAAGAACAACCCGAGAAGCTTTAATTGAATCCGTTGTGCTTAAACTTATATTGTATTGTTGTACCGGGCCAAATTCTTCGTCCACATACAATTTCGTATTGTCGGGAGAAAATTCAGCCCCATACTTATAGCCTAAAGTTGTGTCAAGAACACGGCAATTGGAAACAATGCCCGTAGAAGGGTTAAAATCATATAATTCTGTCGCCGCGTCGCCTGCGTAGGGGCCGCATTGGGTTACAATTTTCTTTCGGTTAGGGCTTACTTTCATTACACCCGTAACATATGAAAGGCTGTCGGTCAGGCTACCTACATAGGAAACAACAGGTGCAGGGGCGACGCCCGTTGAAGTAATATCGTAAGCCAAGAAAATAGCGGAATCCCTACGGTGTGTTATCACCCACACATCACAATTGTTTCCGGCAACAGTAGCGATCTTCTCGCCCATATGGATGCCTAAGGATGTTGCGTGCGGGAAAGGAACATCCCCATGCCCCGTATCAAGGGACATATCGACCACCGAGTAAACAACACGGCTATCCCAATGCGTGGTATCCCATTGTTCCACCGAGAAAACATAATATTTGTTGGCGTTTCCTGGCATTGGCACTATGGCGGTAGCCTGTGTAGTGCTGGCGGTAGAAAAACCTGCGATGCTACCGCCGTTGGGCATCACCACGCCGTTAGCTCTCCAAACCTTATATCCGTCCGTATAAAACAGAAGATTACCAGCCAGATCGGAAACGGAGGCCGTACCCTCATTCGTTGCTATGTTCGTTCCTATGCAACTTGGTGTGCCGGAGTTGAAATTTAAGCCAGTCCAAAATCCGAATGCCCATTCCTTGTTTTGGGCGGTATTGTATTGGGCAAACACGTGTACAGAGCAAACAAAAAGTAACAGCGAAAAGAGCAGGATTTTTTTCATGCTGGAAATTTTTATAGAGTGAAGAAAAGATGAGAAATGAAAGAACTGTAGATGAAAGCGATAAATGTAAAAATTTGTTTTCAATTAAAGAATAGTCGAAAAACTTTTTTATATGTGACGCTTTTGTAATTAGGGAACGCAGCAATCGGGTATCTGAAATCGAATAAATACTTAGTTACTGTTTAGTGCCTTGTAAATAAATTCAACCAGTTCGGTATTTGCCATAGCATAGGTCTTATTCAAATTGCTTTTTGCAGTTGTAAAACCGATCGCGTTGTAAAATTTCCGGTCTTTCGCAATGTCAAGAGTTTGTTCCGCTGATTTTTCCTTTCTATAGTCGTTTATAGTAACGGCATATTCTGCTGACGCGTTCCACATCACTGTACTAAATGTAGCGGCATAGGCCAGTATGTCTATCTGTATGCTAACAGTGCCTTTTTCTGCCGTTTTTTCCTTTGAAAGAGTAAATTTAATGGAGGGGTATGTACGCCTGATCACGCTGGCAAGATTTTCTACCAGTTCTTCAGTCGAACACTTATCTCTTGTTTTTGAGCCAAACTCCCGTTTGTCAGTAATGACCAAATTGATCTTTACACCGCTGAATGCTCCCGGCTTGGAAACAATCGTTTGTTCATTCGGGCACCAGACATACATTTTTTGCGCTTCCGCTATTGTGCCGGCTATGGTTAATAACACAACCAAAAGTATCTTCTTCATATTTCATTAGTTAAGTGAATTGAATGAGCAATGAGTTATATCTGCTTGCCTTGAAATGAACCCGCAACTTTCGTGGAATCTAAACAGGTAAAGTTGAATGTACCCGTTAGGTAAGGTGTTCTTGCGGTTATGGTAATAGTGCCATACAAAGCAGACTTAGCGCCGCTGGTATATGAGCCAGTAACTATTCCGCCACCGCCGCCGCTACCGTTATAAAAATAAAACGCTCCCATGCCGCCCGAGTAGTCGGTAATATCCATAACAATATATGGATATGCAAACCCGGTATCCTTGTCATATCCTGAACCACCACCGATACTCAAAATACCGCTTGTTGACGCGAAAAAAGAATCAATGCAAGTCGTACCATTAAAAGCCGTGCCGTTTATAGTGGCCGTTAGCGAAGTGGGAATGGTGTTACTATCATTTTTCTTTTTTGAGCAGCTATAGAACATACTCACTACCGCGATCATTAAAGATGCTGTCATTATTTTTCTTTTCATAAATTTGATTTTGTTTGGGGCGAAATAATCTCATACTTTTGTTACAAAGAAGGAATTTTTGGAATATTTTATTCCAAAACTGGAATATTTTATTCCGCCACTAAAACTTGAATCAAACATGCCACCCAAAACAGCAGTCATTCCGCATATCGGTAGAAAGATTGAGCGCATACGCACACTCAAAGGTATCAAGCAGGAGATACTTGCTGCTAAAGTCGGTATGAGCCAAAGTGCGTTATCAAAAATAGAGAAGTCCGCGACTATAGACGATGCAAAATTGAAGATAATCGCTGACGGTTTGGAAGTAAGCGTTGAAGCGATAGAGAATTTTAATGAAGATGCCGCGATCAACAACGTGCAGAATAACTATGACAGTGCCGTTGTGAACTCGCAGATCAATTACCAATACAATCCGGTAGATAAGCTGGTGGAAGTTTTTGAAGAAAATAAAAAACTGTATGAGCGCCTATTAGCAAGCGAACGACAAAAAGTTGAATTGCTGGAAGCCATGCTAAAGAAAAGCAGTGACAAAAAATAAAAGCCCGACATTTTTTTGCCGAGCCTTTGTTTTGTTTTCATGGCGACCATTCACAGTTAAACTACTTTAAATTCACGTTCCTGTTTCTCCGAGAAACAGAAAGCTAATAGCCTTTTCAGCTTGTAGCGCAGCCGAGAATATGAGGTACTTGTCCTGTTCCAATTTCTGTATCCAACCGTCCAGGTATTCCTTTGTAGGCGCAACTTCCTTTGCATAGCCAAAGTGAGACATGAGGTAAGCAGTACCAATTTCGGCTACAAGTTCCTCATGAGAAAATGAATCATAGCCAAACTCTGACATTTGGATAAGGTCTTTCCTGTTGAGCCGGGTATGATGGCCTGTGCTGTGCATTAGCTGGTGAAATTGAGCCTCGCAATATGCCTGTTTGTTCGGGAAGTTCTTTTCGTGCGGCAAGTTGATGAAGTCGAAACAGGGGTCGTAATATGTCAGCTTTTGATCTTTCGATTTAATGCTCACAATGTCCTGTAGCTGGTCAAGTTCTACTGTCGCTTCCGGGAATGTTTTGCCTGTATCCCACTTGCATTGGGCGATGTTAAATACCGTGTAAGGCAACAATTCCTTTTTGTCATTGTCTGCCTCAACATTGGTCGTTTCCGTTTTGCCTTCGCCGTAAAAGGAAATAAGGTGCGGCCTTTCTTCGGCCAGTATCGCGCCGTCCAACCCTTTGAGTTGCTTTGAGGTCAAAAACAAGTTGCGGGAATAGCCGAGCGAGGCCAGAATGATCCTGTTAACGCTTCGGTACACATTGCCAGTAACAAGGTTTACCGGCAGTCCGGCCTTAGTCCATGATACCTGCCAAGGCACTATTCCTTCGCGCAGTTTCTCAATGATCCATCTGGTAATGGTTAAGTGCGTGTCTTTTTGCTCACGTTTTTTTGTAGTCGCTGTTTGCGTCTCCATGTTGCTATATTTTTTTGTGAAAGAAAAATTGTTCAGACACAGTGTAGAAAGGAATGGAGCAGGAAGTAAGGAGGTCGGATATACCACAAATGGTAAAGGCTTGAAATATTTTTGGGTTGCAAACTTGTATGTGTGAAATATTTTTTTGTACTTTTCTGAAACGCAATTATGCGTATCTCAATTATTTCTTCACATAAAAAACACTTATGGTATGGAGTACATAGTTCTAATAGTAATCGCAGTTATTTTCATTCTGGTACTTAGCAAAAAGCCTTTTACTGCCAAAAAACCCTGGCAACATTATTTCGACGGCCAGCAATTTTCTACAACCGATTTTTACGCATTAGTTGAGGCTGGCGTAAAACAGCGCATGATGCCCATAGTGAGTATTGGACAAGAGACCTTTCACGAAACGCACGTCCTTTCCGATCTTCGCGCGTATCTCAAAATCTCTCACAACGAATTCATATTTTACGTTTGTGCCGCGCCTTTCGGCACAGGCACATTTGTTTCCTGGTGGCTGTGTGTGGAAGACGAGGGGTGGGTTAATAAAATTTGGTTGGTAAGCAAGCTCATGGGCAAAGATCGCAACAACAAGACCTTTTACCAGATGGACACCGAGGCAATGTACAAAGGCATGGTGCATAGCATTGTGCAGGAAGCCATAGACAAGACGACTAATACGCATGGGGTGCGCGGCCTCTCTGAACTCGAACGGCAATACATATCCTGATGGCATCGCTCATTTCACAGGAACTAACCAACCGCTTCTACGCATGGGAACAGCGTGGCCGGGGCTGGCATGTCTGTGATTCCTACATTGACCCGGAACCTATTTTTTTCCCGTTCTTCGGCCACTATCTGCCGCCCCAACGAATACAAGACGACGGGGTGCAGCTTTCGCTGTTAAGCAGCATTGCCGGGCTTTTCAAAAAGAAGGTTGAGGAAGAGCCGGAACCATACAACGATCTGTATGACATACCGCCCGTAGAGGGGCATTACCTGTACTGCAACGAGCCGATAGAAACATTTGCCATTGTATTGCCCAAAGGCGAAAAAATGGAAGTCGAGGACATCTGCCAGTTGCTCATTATGCTTTCCTACACTACCTATCCTGTGAGTTTTGAGATCGTAGCGACTGCTTCTACAATCACTTTGCAATTTGCCTGCCGCACAAGCGATGCGGCCCATGTGTATGAACAGGCAAAAGCCTACTTTCCAAATGCGGTCATAACCAAAAGCTAAGATGCCTTTCAAACACTTGACGGCAAAGACCCTATATGTCCGGTTGATTTTGGCTTAACCAATGAGTTCATGTGTCCCATTCTCATGGCGAGTGAATTAGAGCATGATCCATATGTTGGTTTGTTTGCCACACTTGAAAATATTGGCAAGGGTGAATGTGGCATAGTGCAGATATTATTTAAAGGCGCAGGCAATCCCTGGGCGGAAAGCATTATGCGAGCCGTTACGGATGGTCGGGGCGGCTCATTTTTTGCCGATGCACCTGAAATGGTGAAGTACGCGCAGGCAAAGGTATCTGTGCCGCTCTTTGCCGTATGCGTGAAAGTAGCCGCGCAAGCGGAGAGAAGCGACCGGGCCATTTCCATAGCGAAGAATATTAGTGCGGCTCTTACGCGCCTCACAAAGTCCTCATGCAACCGGCTGGATATATTGGCCCAGGAAGGCTACATCACGCGGCAAATGATTGACGACATACTGCTCCGGGACACCCACCGCCTCGGTATGCTCTTAAACTGCAACGAGCTTGCCACCCTTGTACACTTTCCTACGCCTGAAATTGCATCGCCAAAAGTTGTGCGCAATATTCGCAAGACTAAAATTGCGCCGGAGAGCACGCACGGCCAAAAAATGGTACTTGGGCTAAATACATATCACGGGCAGCAGAATTTAGTAAGCGTACCGGAGAGCCTAAGGCTTAGGCATACTCATATCATTGGTGCGACCGGCACGGGCAAATCTACGTTGCTTCTTTCCATGATCGGGCAAGACATGCGGCATGGTAACGGCCTTGCAGTGCTTGATCCGCACGGCGACCTGATTGAAACCATACTTGCCCATGTGCCACGAGAGCGGGTCAACGATGTGATATTAGTTGATCCAGCAGACGGTGAATATCCTGTAGCCTTTAATATATTGTCCGCTCATTCAGAGATTGAGAAAGAAATACTTTCCTCTGATCTGGTAGCGGCATTCAAGCGCCTAAGCACTTCTTGGGGCGACCAGATGAACAGCGTACTTGCAAACGCCATCCTTGCTTTCTTAGAGAGCAAGGATGGCGGCACATTGCTTGACCTGCGCAGGTTCTTGGTAGAATCATCGTTCAGAAACGCTTACCTTAAAACCGTCAACGATCCCCATGTCGTATATTACTGGCAGCATGAGTACCCGCTTTTAAAAAGCAATTCCATAGGGTCAATACTTACACGGTTAGATACCTTTTTGCGGCCTAAGCTGATCCGCAACATGGTGGCTCAAAAGAAAGGGCTGGATTTTGAACACATACTTGATACCCGGAAAATATTGCTGGTAAAGCTATCACAAGGCTTGATAGGCGCAGAGAACAGTTTTTTGCTCGGTACATTCTTTGTCTCAAAGATGTACCAGGCGGCAATGGCAAGGCAGGCCAAGAGCAAGGCAGACCGCAACGATTTCTTTTTGTACATAGATGAGTTCCAAAACTTTGTTACGCCATCCATGTCACATATATTGAGCGGGGCAAGAAAGTACCACTTAGGGCTTATCCTTGCTCACCAAGACATGCAACAGTTACAGAAGTATGATACCGAGCTTGCCAGTTCCGTTGTAGTGAATGCCGGAACACGGATATGCTTCCGGCTTGGCGACACGGACGCGAAACGCTTTGCCAACGGCTTCTCATACTTTGATGCACAGGACTTGGAAAACCTGCATACTGGAGAAGCCATTGCACGAATCGAGCAACCGAACCTGGACTTTAGTTTGACGACAATACCCCTGCCGGAAATTGACGTGTATGAAGCCGAGGCTACTACTAAACTGGTAATATCGCATTCACGCGAGAAGTACGGCACAAAGAAAGAGATCGTAGAGGCAAGTTTGGAGCATTTAGGAACTGTTGCCAAAGAGCCTGTTGCCGAGCCTGCGCCAACCGCACCTGTGCAGGAGAAACCCGCACCGGAACGATTTACGTCAGTAGAGATACCGAAATCAAAAGGCTCTATTGGCAAGAAAGTCGAGACCCTGCACAGGTACTTGCAGAACTTCATTAAACGTATGGCTGAATCGCGGGGCTACAAAGCCAGTATTGAGGAAATGATACCAGATGGAAAAGGACGGGTTGATGTGAGCCTTGAAAAAGCAGGCAAGAAAATTGCCTGTGAAATATCTGTTACCACGGGCGATGAATGGGAAGCGCACAATGTTGAGAAATGCCTTTCCGCAGGCTATGACGAAGTAATTGTTTGCTCCAATGATGCACCGAATTTGCAGCGCATACGGACACAGCTTGAAAGCAAACTAAATAAGAAACAGCTTGCTAAGGTTTACACATTTTCGCCTGATGAAGTGATCCTGTTTTTTGACCGGCAGATGGTACAGAATGTTCCGGCTGAAACAGTGGTTAAGGGGTATCGGGTTAAGGTGGAGTTTGATACTTCTATACCTAACTTGAATGGAAATAAATAAAAGAACGTTACTAAAAATAATTACAAATTCAATCTGTAAATACATCAACATAGAAAAGACAAAATATAAATATGGCATCTGATGTTATAAAGAAATACTTATCTAAACTTCTTAGCCTTGTACTAACCGAAATAGCACAAGACATAAAAAGTATTGTAGATACCAACGAAAACGAAGGTAATAATAGAGAAAAGTTAGGATTGCAGATTTTGCTTTTAGAATATCAAACTCAAAGAGATTTGATTAACCAATTAGTTTCCTTGGAAGTCCAAACGGTTAATTTTTCAATTGTTGGCATTGGTATTTTTCTTGGTTTAGTAAGCCAGACAAGTGTAAGAGACTTTATTGTATCATGGCCAGAGATACTACTCGTTCCTATTCCAATTTTTACAATTTTTGGGCTTATGCATCTCTATGAAAAATTTAGAATTTTCTGTAGTGTAGCCTATATTGAACACTATATTAAAGAAACTTTACAAAAACATACAGATATTCTAATATTTCAATGGGAAAAGTATTTGACACATTTTTATAAAACTGTCAAAATAGGACTGTGGTTAAGTAAATTAAGAAACTTTATTTTTTTGTGTCCCTCTATAAGTTTTTTGTTAACTTTTACCTACCTGTGTGTATGTGATATTACAGTGATAAGGGTGATATTTTTTTTCCTATCAGCAATTTTGATAGCTTTGCATTTTATCGCTATAAGTGCAATTACAAGAAAGTACATTGCAGAACAATGTAAAACAATAAAAAAACATGAAAGTAATAATCTCGGCAGCAATTTCAATTGATGGATATTTAGATGATCTTTCACCAAATAGACTGATATTGTCCAGCGAAGAAGATTTTGCAGAAGTTAGAGAGATGCGAGCAGAAGCCGATGCAATTTTGGTTGGTGCAGAAACAGTCCGAAAAGATAATCCCTCGTTGATTACATATAGCGACGAACTCAAAGAGTTGCGGAAGAATAAAGGGCAGTGTGAAGACCCAATCAAAGTAACAGTAACAACAAGTGGTAAAATTAGCCCTGATCTAAAGTTTTTTCAAAAAGGCAATTGTCAAAAAATCGTTATAGCAAATGATAATGCCGACACTAATAGTCTAAACGAACTATCGGCAGTAGCGACTATTATTAAAATTCCTCAAAAAGATATTACCGGCCAAGATATTCTTAATGCACTTGAAAAAGAAGGTGTAAAAAGTTTGTTCGTGGAAGGAGGGTCAAGCATACTTACAATGTTTTTCAAAGAAAATTTGGTTAATGAATTTAGATTAGCCATTGCTCCTTTCTTTGTTGGTGAAAGCAAAGCACCCAGGCTTGTAAAAGAAGGTGTATTTCCATTTGGGAAAGACAATCGAATGTATCTCAAAGAGGTTAAGAAATTTGGTGATGTTGGAGTAATGTATTTTAGTTTAAAATGATTTTTTATAGAAAAGATATTGCTTATTTAGAACGGGCAATTGAATTAAGCCAAGAATCCCCAAAATCCATGACAGCGTATTCTGTTGGTGCTGTAATCGTTTTGGAAAATAACCACGTTTATACCGGATATAGTAGAGAGACAAGCTCTACAAATCATGCCGAAGAAGAAGCGATAATAAAAGCATTGCAACAGAAAGAAAACATTGCTAATGCAACAATGTATGTTTCTATGGAACCGTGCTCACAAAGAAATTCCAAGCCAAAGTCATGTAGTAATTTGATTATTGAAAATCAATTCCAAAGGGTCTTTTATGCAGCCTCTGAACCTGCAAATTTTGTATCGTGTGTTGGGGAAAAATTGTTGAGCAATGCCGGTATTGAAACCTACAAAATGGGCTTTTTAGAAGATAAAGCCTTAGAAGCTAATCAACATATTTTAGCCCAATAGATTATCTTAACAGCTTTAAGCATTTGTTTTGTCAAGCTTTTTTGAAAAATGCTCCTGCACTAAACGGCTGACTGGTAGCCCCGTCAATCATGAGTTTTAGGTACATGCCGTAGCGCGGCAAATGCACCAGATCGGTTGCATCAAACACCGGAAAGAACTCTTTAGCCAACAGTTCAGAATCATTCGCACCCACCCGAAAGGATATAACCGACCCACAGTTCCCAAAAATCGCAGCCCGTATCTTGTCATGTAGCTGGTCTAAGAACTGATTAGCCATGAACACCCCAAGTCCGTACTTACGGGCTTCCGCCAACATGTCCGTGAAGCTAAGCGTTATGAAGCTCTGGCATTCGTCAATGTAGAGAAAGAACGGTCTGCGCTGGTGTTCCGGTTGCTTTGCCCGGTACAGGGCTGCAAGCTGGATAAAGGTTACCAGCATACTGCCGAGCAGCAAACAAGCATCTTCCCCGATCTGTCCTTTGCTAAGGTTGCAGATCAATATCTTTCCACCGTCTAATACCTGTTGCATACGAAAGCTGTTTGTCTTTTGCCCGACTATCTTACGAAGTGCCGTATTGGTAAGAAACAGACTGGTCTTGTTCAATATCGGGGCAATGGCTTCGGCGCGAAGTGTTGGGGCATATTTCAGGAACTCTTTTTGCCAGAATGCTATGGTGTGTTCATTCTTTACATACCCAAGTATCTTGTCCCGGTGCAGGGTATCGGTAAGAAGTGGCTGTATATCAAGTAGCGTAGCATCGGGATATTCAAGCAGTGTCAGAAACACAAAGCGCATGATATGTTCCATGCGCGGCCCCCATGAATCCGCATATATCTTCTTGAATACAGACACGAGGCCGGAGGCAACGAGGTAGTGGTAATTCGGGTGAACACTGTGTAGCGGGTTAAAGGCAATGCCGTTTGCCGGGTCTGCCGGATTAAGGTATATGAGGTCTTTCTTGCGGTGTTCGGGTACATGGCTCAAAAGGTTTTCTGCAACGTCTCCGTGCGGATCAATGACACAGAGACCTTTGCCTTTCTGTATGTCGGAGATAGCCATATTGGTGAGGAGCGTGCTTTTACCGACCCCGGTTTTACCAATGCAAAAAATATGCGCCAGCCTGTCCGTATCCGTAATGCCAAACGGTACGCTGGTGTTCCGGTAGTTGGTGATCCCTATGGGCGTGATCGAATGCTTGTCATATCCTTTCATGTTCAAAGGATATGTTTTAGGGAGAGAGGAAAAAAGAAGGACGGAAATACTGATAGTGATATACAAACAAAAAACAGGGCATTACTGCTCTGTCCTTTGTGCGAGTTCCGCGCAGGCGATGGCTTCAAATATTTTCACATGGTAGCTATTCCGGTTGCTCCGTTCCTTCGCATACAGTTCTGCTAATTTCTTGTGGTGAGGATATTTTTGAAGAATTGCTTGTATGAGCGTCTGCTTAGTGCATCTCTCTTTGCCGCTATACTGCTTCGTAAGCTCGGTAATGGTGCATAGGGTTAGTTTGATACCGTGATCCTTTGCAAACTTCTCAATGCCCCGCATCAAATTGAGTATTCTCCTTGAACAATGAGTAGGCTTAGGGGTTTTGACAACAATGGCGCTAACCTCATGCCGTTCATCCATTTTCCTAATAGTCCGTAGTATGTCGCGCCGTTTCTCCGGTGTCCAAACTCCGTAAAATGTCCGTACCCGAAACTCTATTAGTTCACCATCGGTCAAGACCGCCAAACCCAGATGCTTGACCTTTAAGCTAATCCCTAAAATGCTTGCCATGCAGGTTTACGAGATAGTTATAATACGCCGCCCGGCTGGTTAGTATCTTCTTGCTTTTCAAAACGGTATTTAATTGCTTTCGCAAAAACGATTCTGGATATTCATTGCACTTGCGGATATGCCAATCAATCGAAATCATGTCATCAAGAATTTCGGCGATCTCATACGCCAGCTTTGTTTCTTTACTTTGTTCCATACTATTTGTGATACACGAAAGCAGGGTTATCCACAGCACTTCCTACGTTCGTTTTTTATTTTTATAATAAAAACGTTCGTCGTTCGTTTTACATTTTTTGACTGATACCTTTTCCCGACTTTGTTTACTTCAACCACTTTCTTTCCGTAATCGCTGCTTTTCTTTACGTTCAAGCAACAGCTTTTTTCTCACTTCTAATTTTGCCGATAGCTTTTTTCGTAATTCGGAATATATGTCCTCGGTAAGCCTCTGATATATCAGTCCGAGTGTAAGCGAATGTTCAAGCCCAGGATTAGCCAAACCGTTTTCCCATTCGGAAATACGGCCTGCATTTTTAATGTCGAGAAGAAAAGCTACATCGCTTTGCGTCAACCTTTCCTCAATGCGAAAGTTCCTCGAATGATTTGGAGGCTGTGGTTTGTCGTCCTTTTGCTTCATGTAAAAGAGCGTAGCTAAAACGCACCGAGGTTATAAGGAGAACAGAAATACGGTTTATGGTAAAAGAAAAAGCAGGAGAGATTTGATCACTCCTGCCGTGAGAGAATTTCGGTGGTATTTTCGTCGGGAAAATATTATATCATATTTGCTTTAAAAACTTACTTCCCAAATAAAATTCTCGTATTTTACAAAGAAAAATAATGCCGTACCAACCGACAACAAGTACGCTTGATACTGTTAAGGATGTAGTGCTAATAGCCATACCAATTGCAACATTTTTTCTTGCGTTATTCACTATTGATAAGTGGAAGAAAGAGTATAAAGCGAAAGTTTATTTTGACTGTTCTTTCAAGTTTTTAAAATCGGCATATACTTTGCGAGATCAATTTATGAGTATGCGCTCACCGCTAACTTATGCCGGGGAAATGTTGCCGAGAGCTGCTGAAAATGAAGATAATTATGAGCGCGAAAATTTGATCTATTGTTTGAACAACAGATATAAGCCATTTCAGGAGGCACTTAACAATTTCTATAGTGTATTTCCGGAAGTGGAAGTGCTATTGGGGAAAGAGGTAATAAAAGTCTGTTGGGATATAAATTTGGTTGTATCAAAATATAATGATGCGGTCAATGAGTACATTCAATTGGTCGGAGTGACAAATAATTTTGAACATTTAGCATCTATATCTCAAAAGGTTTATAACAACACAACACCAAACAAGCTAAAGGATGAAATTGATGCAGCTATTCTTAAAATCGAAACCGCTGTGTCTAAGCATTTGAACTTAAAGGTATAGTAGTTTTTGAGTGACCGGTTTAGCCTTTTCATCTGCCGTTTACGTTGTGATATTCTTGAATGGCTTTAAATATTTGTAAAGCTACTTGCGGCACTATTGCATTGCCGTACATTCTTATTGATTCCCGTCTCCACTTTGAAAAGGTAATTCCGTCCAGCTTGGCGGGAAGCCCATCATCTCTGCTACAAACCGGGGATTGAGTAGGCCAGCAGCGCCAGTATCCGCTCTTACATAGTCGGGCAAACTGTTTGATTTGTTTCTCCCTACTTTCTGTAGTGTTTCCGGTTTTCTTGCGCCTTTCCAATCCCGAGTTGTCGGTGTAGGAAGCAAGTTGAGAGCCGCCAGGTCTGCCAGGTTGATGGTGTATGTCTTTCCATTGCGAAGAATGCGCTGTTTCCTGTTTTCCGTCAGTTGCAGGTTCTTGTGAGCATCCGGTTCGCGCAATGGCGTGGGCAATAAACCATGCCCGGTATCTTCGGTGGGGAGCGTTGACACCGCAAGCTGGAAGTACAAACGTTTGTACTTCGTAACCTTCTCTTTCCAGATCAGAATGCACCTGCTCGAATACCACCCCTTCATTCCAACTAACAATGCCGTAAACATTTTCGCCCACAACCCATTCGGGTTTGATCTCTCGAATGATACGAAGCATTTGAGGCCAGAGGTGTCGGCTGTCCGCAGTACCTTTCCGTTTCCCCGCTGTACTGAACGGCTGGCAGGGAAAGCCGCCGGTGAGGATGTCAATTTTTCCTTTGAATGATGTCGCATCGAATTTTTGTATGTCGTGAAAGTGATATGCTTTCGGCCAATAATAGTTAAGGATACGATTGCAGAACGGGTCAATTTCGCAATGAAATATATTATTCCACCCCATCATTTCGGCTGCCAAATCAAAACCGCCCCCGCCTGAAAATAAGCTCCCATGATTTAGGCTCATGGGTGTAGTCTATTCTTTCAGAAATACTTTTTAAGGAGGATATTGTTACGGTTTGTGATAAATAAAATTACATGAACTAAGCAAGACGCTGTTTAGTTAACATGCTATTTTTAACAAGTCTTGTGAGACCTGTTCGCTATTATATTTATCTAAGTCGGCCTTTATGTGTTTCCAGTCGAGAGTTCTAAACGTATCCAGTGCGCCCCGCCCCGTAGAGTGAATTGCAATATCATAGATGGTATTGAATGGAGATCGCAAGGTAAATTCAAGGTTTTTTCCGTTTACGGTCGAGTTCTGAAGTAGCAAATTTAGCAATGATCTTTTTTCAAGAGGTTCAGAACTTTTAAACAAAGCAAGAGCATTTTTAGCCAGCCGGAGTACGTTGGTTGCGGTGATATGGTAGCTTTCGTCTGCGCTGGTGTGGTTCTCAATCTGTTGGTTAATGTCCCGCTGGCGGGTTTTAAATTCCTTTAATTTCACTTCGTAAACTTCCGTGGTAACAGTACCTTCCAAAAGCAAGTCAGTAAGCCTGTTTTGTTTAACTTGGATTGCATCGTATTCACCACGAAGTGTTTTAATGGCTTCTACATTGAATGTAATTTCATGCTCATTCGACGTAGCCATAATATCAATGATCTCGTTTATAGTTTCCTGCGGAATGCCCTCATAAGCCTCTAAAACCTTGTATATCGGTTTTAATAGGGCTTCTTCTCGTACAAATATTTTTTTACTACAAATAGCCTTACGTGCGGTTGTGCAGCTATAATAGATATACTTGCCTTTCTTTATCTCCGGGCTCATGGCACAGCCACATTTGGCACAGCGAAGCAGACCGCGAAAGATGAATGTCTTTGCGGCATACTGAAATTGGTTTTTATTCCATCCCTTCATTCTTTTTTGACACAGATCAAAAAGCTCTTTTGAAATGAGCGGCATATATCGGTGTGGGAATATCTGCCCTGCGGTAAGCATTTCTCCGTAATAGAAAGGGTTATTGAGAATGTTGTACACCATGCCCGGCACGAGCGGCTTACCTAAACTGCCACGCAGTCCTTCTTTGGATATTTGAACGCTCAATAGCTGAATGGAGTATGAGCCGGTGGAATACAACTCAAACAATCTTTGAATAAGGTGCGACTTTTCAGGGTCGGGTATAATATCCCGGTTCTTTTCGTCCCCGATGTTTTTGTAACCAATTGGTGCCTTACCTACCCAAATACCATTTCTTCGCATTTGCTCAAACTTTCGCTTTACGTTGTCGCTCAATTGCAGTATATAGCTACGTGCAAACATAACCGCCATATCCCAGCGGAGCAGGTCTGCACTATTTGAGTTCTTATGTATGACAAGATTCTCACGGTAAAAATGAATTTCCAGTTTCCCGGCTTTGCGCAAATCATCCAGTAATACGGATTCTTTAAAGCTGCGCTGCAAGCGGTCAACGGTATCCACTACCAAAGCAATACATTCTTTTGATTGCTTTATTTCCTTAATAACTTCTTGAAATTTTGTTCTATCCCCTCGGGTTGAGGATTCCTCAATCTCATGTGTTTTCCAAATGGTGAGGTCTTTGTATTTAATGTAATCGGAAATACGCACGACCTGCGCCTCATTGGAATCTTGCTTTTTATCAGATACCCGCGCCAGTCGTATCGCTTTCATTGTCGTTATTTTGTTTAGGCTTATAATAGTCGGGATTTATACGCTTATCCACTTTGAGGAGTATGGAGAAGAACCCTAACAGCCGTTGCCGTTCTTCAAAAGTGAACTTTGATTTTTTACCATTATCGGCTGTGCTGCCGGAGGAATCTACAATAGTGCTGGAATTTTGCGGAATAGGATTGCTTTCAATATTTTTCTCATTCTCATGCATTAGGTACTTCGGCAATAGCCTTATACCAGCATTTTGAACGATTGTTCACAAAAAAATAAGAGGGTTGTCTTTACGGCAAATAGTATCTACTTTCCTTTTTTCAAGAGCATTATTGTTTCTTCTACAGATATACCAAGCACCTTAGAAAGAGAAATGAGGTGTTTCATAGAAGGGGATGTTTTGCCAGAAAACCATGCGTACACGGATTGATGCTTTATGCCCAATTTTTTTGCAATCTCGTATTTATTTATACTGGCCTTCATAAGTGCCAGTATCATACCACACTTAACAGCTTACGAAAAAGTAGAAGTTGGTGTCGAAATAATCAATCTGACCATCTGTATCCATATACCTGTAGCTGTTTCCAATAGATTCTATTTCCTTTAGGATTACAGTTGCTTCTTTGGTATATCTCATGTCAGGCAAACCCATGTTGTTGCACCATGCCCGGAACGATACCGACTTATCACTTTGTGCATATGTTTTGTATTGTTCCGTCAAAGGGTCAAATCCAAAATCAAGCACTTTAAGATCAATAGCCGAAGTGCAGGTGCCGTAGCGAGTGCGAATTGAAACCTTAACTTTTGGATATTGACTACCAACCTCTTTCTTTATTTTCTTAGCAATCTCTACGGTCGAGAGAGCTTTTGTTTGCTGGTATGCCTCACCTTCCCAGCCATACCCTG
The DNA here is from genome assembly GCA_013288445.1 of Bacteroidota bacterium. GTDB lineage: Bacteria > Bacteroidota > Bacteroidia > Chitinophagales > Chitinophagaceae > Nemorincola. The sequence continues at coordinate 43,231 of JABDBX010000003.1, read as the reverse complement.
TGTAATCGTGTGTTGGTTGTATCTTCATATTCTACTTCATTAGACTATACGCCGGCATCTTCGCCCTTGATAATTATGTTCAGAGTATAGCAGTTATTAACTGCATATGCAAGTAGTAACTGCATATAGACAACAAATAACATGCAGTGTCAAATCTGCTGGTTTTAGATGGCGTTTACCATAAAGGATAGTTCCTTCCTTCTAATATATGGCAAGTGATAAAAGAGTGTTCACAGTACGGTTTGATACGTAATAGAATATCTATTGAGTAGGGGTCGGCCTCAAAGTGAAAATAACAGGCTTTTTTTCACCGTCTCGCAAAGACAATTCCTGATGGTCGGGCAGATACGTATTTTGAGGAATGGCATCAATCGTGATTACTTCTCCGGCTCTGTGTTCTGGAAATTCAGTGAATACCGCTTTACCGTTTTGATCCGTTGATTTATTCACAACATCATTTGCAATTAGTGTGTCGTTTTTCATTCCGTACCCGATTTTTAGCACAACAGGAATATTAGCAAGGTAACTTCCATAAGTATCCTTAACAATTACGGTAATTTGCCTATCCTTCTTATCCTCATCTTTATCGTCGTTATCATCATCATCGCCATCCTCATCTTCTTTATGGGTACTGGTATCTATCTTAGTGTAAGTCTCCGGCTGAACTTCCGGCGTTTTCGGATCATTAAATGGAGCCGGGGCAAAGGCAATTAACAACCAAAGAACAACAGCAACAGCGATATTGATAAACCGCGCAAGGTCGTTTAGAACGTTAGATATGAGATAAAAGATAACCTTAATGCTAAAAAGACAGGCTGAAATCGGTATGGCTGATTGAAAACTGAACTCGGCTGTACTACTCATATCTGACACCCACATGCCTGTAAAAAGGACACATGCGGCCATAGCGCCAAAGCCGATCTTGAACGATTCAGGTGCATATTTGTTAAAAATCGTTTCGGTCGGTTTGAGCAAATCAAGGTTTTCCAGTAATGCGACAATGGCTATAAGGAGGCAGCCAAAGGCCGATGCAACAGTCCTATCGGTAAACACGAGGGAATACACAATAAAAAGCCCTATGCCTACCCGAACGACCTGCCTTACAGTTTTATTCTGTTCTTCTTGGCTTGGTCGATTCCTGCCCCCATCGTTAAAGCCACTTTCTGTACCTGATTGAATGAATGACATGATATTTAGAAATTAAATGTTGGCCAAATACCATATCAAATGTACTAATTTCAAATTACTATAAATGCTATTTTCATCTCCCTATATTCCACACCCCAAAAACACTTACTGTGTAAGTAAAATAAAAATCATTTGTTTAACTTCACATTGAAAATTTAATACACATGGAACAGAAAAAGCGGATCGGCATTTGGATACGGGTATCTACCGAATTTCAGGTTAAGGACGAAAGCCCGGAACACCACGAGCAACGGGCGCGGTATTATGCCGAGGCCAAAGGTTGGGAGATCGTAGAGGTATATCGCCTTGATGCCATTTCCGGCAAAACCGTCATGGAGCAGCCGGAAACAAAAAGAATGCTCCGGGATATTCACAATGGACATATCAATGCCCTCGTGTTCTCAAAGCTGGCCCGGTTAGCCAGAAATACAAAGGAACTGTTAGAGTTCTCCGAGATGTTTCGGAAAGCAGGAGCAGACATGATCTCCCTTGCGGAGAACATAGACACCAGCAGCCCGTCAGGGCGGCTATTCTTCACCATTATCGCTGCAATGGCCGAATGGGAACGGGCAGAGATCGCGGAGCGTGTGGCCGCATCGGTGCCTATACGGGCGAAAATGGGCAAACCGCTTGGCGGAGTTGCCCCATATGGCTACGAGTGGAAAAACAAAGAACTGGTCATTAAGCCAAGCGAAGCCGCCGTGCGCAAACTTATGTTCCAGCTATTTGCCGAATGCAAAAAGAAGAAGGTCGTAGCCCGGAAACTCAACGAAATGGGCTACCGTACCCGGAACAATGTCCTCTTTAGCGATTCGACCGTAGATTGGCTGTTGCGCGACAGTACGGCAAAAGGTATCCGGGTAGCTAACTACAGCAAAAGTCCGGGGCGTGGTAAAACGTCCATCATAAAGCCGGAGAGCGAATGGGTGTACCTTACCTGCCCGGCCATTGTATCGGAGGAATTGTGGGAGGCGTGCAACGCATTTTTACGTGAGCAAGGAGAAAAACTGAAACGCCAGACCAAAACCGTAACCCAACTTTTTTCCGGTTTGCTGTATTGCGGCTGTGGCGGAAAGATGTACCACCACCCGGACGGCGGAAAGTACAAGTGCGTCAAATGTAGAAAAACAAAAATTGACACCTCGGACATGGAGGACATATATTTTTCCCAATTGAAAATATATCTTTTGACCGATTCGCATTTTGACAATTTTCTTTCAAAAACAAAACACGAAATTTCGGAAAAGGAAACGATCCTTGCCGGGTTTCAGAACGAGAAAAAACGGATTCAGGCGGAAATGGATATGAAAATGGAATTGTATATGGCGGGGCAAATTCCAAAAGATAGGTTCGGGAGCTACTACACCCCTCTTGACCTGCAACTGCGGCAGATAGAGAACAGCATACCGAAAATTGAATCAGAAATTGACCTTTTGAAAATCGAGCACCTCAACGGGGACAGTGTTAAACAGGAGGCGCAAACAATGTATGAGAGATGGAGTACGCTCGACAAAGCCGCTAAACGCAGCTTTGTCGAGCGTAACACCAGCAAGATAACCCTTGCTGGTGATGAGGTGGTGATCGGATTCCGATACCACCCGTCCTATTTCCAAAATGCCGAAAATGAGCAAAGCATCCACAATGATCCTCGGTTGTTCAGTTAACAACTCTTTCGCCCAGGCAACAGCAACAGCATCTGCCTCAGCAACGATCATCACACCGATCACTATTGCTTTAGTTACCAACATGAACTTCGGTAACATCGCAGTTTCTCCTTCCTCAGGCGGTACAGTAGTTCTTGCCCCAGCCAGCACACGTTCTGCAACCGGTGGCGTTACCCTTCCAGCAACTCAGGGTACTGTAGCAGCAGCTAACTTTACCGTATCTGGTACAGCAGCATATACTTACGCTATCACTTTACCTTCTACAGCTACATTGTCTGATGGTTCTTCTCACACTATGAGCATGGGCACTTTCACCAGCACACCATCAGCTACCGGTACATTGAGCGCAGGCGGCACACAGACACTTACCGTAGGCGCTACACTTACAGTATCTGCTGCACAGGCTCCAAACGCTTACACCAATTCTACGGCAGTTCCAATAACTGTTAACTACAACTAATCAATATCATTATCACCATATTCAAGCTCATTAAACTCGTTTGTTGAGTTAAACAAAGCCTTCCTGCATTCCTGCGGGAGGGCTCTTGAGTTTTTAGGGAAATAGCTTTTATCAACGTCACTAAAATAAATTACTTTCGCGGTACTATATGCATATAACCATAGTATTACCTGCATACAATGAGGAAGAATCATTGCCGCCATTACTACAGAAAATAAATGACGCCTATAACCATTACAAGTGGGATGCAAGCGTGCTGGTAGTAAATGATGGGAGTGTGGATAATACGCTTGCCGTTGCGCGGAACTTCAAAGCGGATATACAGATTGAAGTATTGGACATCCAGCCAAACAGCGGACTGGCTTATGCAATAGATTCCGGGATGCGCAAAGCAATACACGGACTGAAAGACACCGATATAGTAATAACACTTGACGCAGACGATAGCCAGAACCCATTCCTGATACAACGAATGGCCCAACAGGTGGCAGAGGGGAGCGACCTTGTAATAGCATCGCGCTACCAGCCCGGCGCACGGATAAAGGGATTAAAGCGATCAAGGACTTTTTTTAGCTGGGCCGCCGGTTTCTTATTCCGTGTCTTAGTGGGCTTCGAAGGTATCCGTGATTATACCTGTGGCTTCCGGGCATACCGGGTGGATATGCTCAGAAAGACGATCTCGGTGTATGGGGATAAATTCATAACGCAAAAGGGCTTTGGCTGCATGGTAGAGATATTGCTGAAGGTGGCCGGGCAGAGTGCCACTCTTAATGAAATACCCATGATACTGCGCTACGACCTGAAACAGGGAGAGTCAAAGATGAATGTGCAAAAAACAATGAAGCAAACTTTGAGGCTGCTGCTTGATTACAAAAGAGGTAAATTAAATCCGTAGCAATGCCCGATATTGCGAATATAGCATCAGCTAAAAAAGCGAATATTTTTTGCCTCCTGGTGGCTATCGTCATTACGCTGGTTTTACCACTGAGAAAAGAAATATGGTACGATGAAACGGTTTCCATTCTTTGCAGTAAGGGCATAAGCCACGAGACGCCTGCACAATTTGCAAATGCTACTGCGATCAACTCTGCCACCCTCAACGATCTGAATACGCCAAAGAATGTGTTTAATGCAACAGTAGTTGACAACGGTAACGGCTTTTTATACAACATCGGGCTGCACTGGTTCACAGGCTTGTTCGGCAATACACTTACCATCTATACATTGTTTACCCAGGCATGTGGCATAGTGGCCTTGATAGCGTTCTTCGCACTATGCACCTTGCTGTTCGGGAACAGCATTTTTACCGCCTTAGCAATACTGTTATTTGCTGCCGATAATGTGTTTATGGGCATGGCCCACGAAATACGCGGCTACACAATGGGCGTAGCGTTTGTGATACTGGCCGCTATTTATTTTTACAAATTTACCTATCAAAACCCCAGGCCTTTCCACCTCTTTCTTACCGGTATGTTTTCGGTTGCGGCTATATTGTCTCACTTTCTAAGCGTTTACGTAATACTCGTTTTCCTGGCGGCAATTCTTTATGCCCAAAGAGGAAGATTACTCTCATGGAGAAATATTGGAGCGCTGATCTTGCCTATATGCATATTGGGGGCGTTCTTTTATTTTGCATACTCAGGGTTGCAAACTATGGGCATGCAAAACCACGAGATACAGGCAAAGAATATGAATGCGGGGTTCAACTTACCGGAAGTATTCTTTCGCAGCCTGAAGTTTACCGACCTCAATTTCAAGGCCATGTTCCCGGCATTCGTTGACAATAAGGTGGTTTACGTCATTTCCTTTCTGTTCGTCATTGCATTGTACCTTTTTGCTGTAAAAGCAACAGCCGATAAGGTGAAGAAAAGAAACCTGCAATTACTGTTGCTGCTGGGGGGAAGCGGTACGCTGTTCCTTGCTTTTTTAAGTATTAAGTCGGGACATTATACCGCTCTTTACTTTAGGTACTACTCTTTTTGCATCCCCTTTAGCTGCCTGTTTATGGCATACACTATGTATGTTGTATGCAATAGCCCCAGCATTAACCAGTTTATTAAGGCGGCTATCCCTGCATTTATAATTGTACCCACTTTGTTGTTTTTTGTTTTAGCCAACAGGGTACGACCAGATGTGCAATACAATCACCACCAGGTTGCAACGGAAATATTGCGCGATAATGTAACCCGGATGGGAGTGCCCCGCTGGCGCGATGCATTTTTAGTGCAGGCATTTCTGCCCGGGAGGTATAAAATAGATTATGAGCTTAACCCAAATGACCCGAACTTTACGCTGTATAAAACGAACACGGTAGAAAAGATACCGGTAATAAAAGGCGACCTGTGATGAAAAAAGTGATCGTATTTTTTGGTACACGCCCCGAGGCTATAAAACTGGCCCCGGTTATAGACGCACTCATTGCCGATAAAAATTTCAACACACTTGTGTGTTCTACCGGGCAGCACAAAGAGATGCTGCAACAGGTAGTTGATTTCTTCAGAATACCGGTACATTTTATGCTGGACGTGATGGAGGAAAACCAGCAACTATCGGGCCTCACCGCCAAGCTACTGGTTAAAATAAGCGAGTTGCTGTTAGAACAGCGCCCGGATGTAGTGGTGGTGCAAGGAGATACCACCACCACCTTTGCTGCATCGCTGGCTGCTTACTATTGCAAAATTAAAGTGGTGCATGTAGAAGCCGGACTGCGCACCTATAATAAGTTCTCCCCCTTCCCGGAGGAACTGAACAGGACCATGACCACCCGCATTGCCGACTTTCATTATCCGCCAACCGAACATGCGCGGCAAAACCTTTTGAGGGAAGGGGTGCCCGCAGAAAATATGCTGGTGACGGGCAACACGGTTATCGATGCACTCTTCCTGGGACTAAAGAAAATAGCCCGTGCAATACCGCAAGGCATAGCAGAGCATAAGCTACAGGATATAAAGAACTTCATCCTCGTCACTATGCACAGGCGGGAGAATCACGGCGAGGGTGTCCGCAATATTTGCCTCGCAATAAAAAGGATAGTGGACGAAACTGGGGTGCCGGTGATATTCCCGGTACACCTGAACCCCAATGTAAAAGACATGGTGCATGAATTGCTGGGTGGTCAGCCATTGATTCATCTCGTGCCACCGTTCGCATACCCTGAGTTTTTATGGCTGCTAAACAATGCATTTCTCATACTCACAGACAGCGGCGGCGTGCAGGAAGAAGCGCCCTCGCTGGGCAAGCCCGTATTACTGCTACGCGACACCTCTGAGCGCCCGGAAGCGATTGACGCCGGCACGGTGCTGAAAGTGGGTAGCGACCCCGAGCTCATTTATACCGAAGCTATAACACTGCTTACTAACCACGAAGCCTACGAAGCCATGGCCATGAAATCTAACCCTTATGGCGATGGGCAGGCAGCAGGGAGGATAGTAAAGTCAATGACCTCTCCCCGGCCCTCTCCAAGGAGAGGGTGAGGTCGAATGAGCTAAGCAGCCATGCTTAACGCACGTCATTTTAGAACTTGCCGCTGTCTGAGCAAACTCAATTCCCTTAATTTTACGGTACAAAAACTATAACTATGCTTACTACTGGCAATACCATACTTATTACAGGCGCTACATCAGGACTGGGCCGGGCTTTTGCATTGCAATTCCTGGCGGAGGGCAATACTGTTATCATCTGCGGGCGGCGGTCTGAGCGGCTGGCAGCGCTTAAAGCAAAGCACCCCGCGCTTGTCACCAAAGAATGCGATATAGCCAGCACTGAACAAAGAGAGGAGCTTTGCGCGTGGGCGGTACAAAACTACCCCGACCTGAATGTTCTGATAAACAATGCAGGCATTCAGCTTGCCACAGACCTCACAAAACCAGTGGACCTGGCCCCGGTGCGCAACGAGGTGGAAACAAATTTTATAGCCCCGTTACATCTTGCCTCATTATTTGCAGGCCACCTGAAAACAAAAAAGGACGCCGCCATTATCAACATCAGTTCCGGGCTTGCGTTTGTGCCCATCGCCTTTATGCCGGTGTACTGCGCTACAAAGGCTGCTATCCATTCGCTTACACTATCCTTGCGGCACCAACTGCGCAATACATCAATCAAGGTTTTTGAAATAGCTCCTCCATCCGTGGATACCGAACTCGGCTATCACCACCGCGAAGACAAAACCCAATCGCATGGCGGCATACCAATACACGAATTCCTGGCGGAAGCCATGGAAGCCATAAAGGCCGACCTTTACGAAGCGCCTATAGGCCAGGCAAAAGGCTTAAGAGCTAAGGGCGAAGATCTGTTTGGAGTGATGAACCAGCGGGGGTAATAAGTAACTAGTAAAACGTCACCTACTCCACTACCACCTTTGTTTCCGCCGATCCATTTACATTACTCATCCGCACAAGGTATAAGCCCGCCGGTTGAGCCCGGAGATCAATGGATAAAGTGCCGTTGGCTTCTGTGCTATACACCATGCTGCCAAACATATTTACTATCTCCACTTTTGTATCTATTCGTGGAAGATCAATGCTGAACATGCCCCGGCTGGGATTTGGGTATAGAGGTGCTTGTATGCCTTTAGTAACATTGCTCACTGAAGCTGGGTAGCGGGTAATGCGGATGCTGTCTATGACCACAGCGGTCAGTGGTTTGTCGTTGGCGTCAACAGGCACATGGCCTATGGCCTGTACCACCGTAAAATTGCTGGTCACCATTCCAAAAACAGTATAGTGGTTATCTAACGAACTGTTGGTGACGAGATTAATATAAAACTGGCAGCCGTTCGTATTAGGACCGGCATTGGCCATTGCCAAAGCGCCAGGAACGTTTTTCAGCGTAGGGCTAAATTCATCGGGAATGGTGTAGCCCGGGCCACCTGTGCCATTGCCCAACGGATCTCCACCCTGTATCACAAAATTGTCTATTACGCGGTGAAATATAAGGCCATCATAAAATTTCTGGGAAACCCGCGCTATAAAGCTATCCACGGTGCGGGGCGTTAGTGCATCGGTAAGCACTATCTTAAAGTCGCCCATGCTCGTATAATAGGTAACCTCTGTTTGTGCACCGGTTTTGTAAAAACTGAGGATGCACAATGCCAGCAGCGTTATTATTTTCAGGTTTTTCATAACTAATCTTTGGGTTATGGCAATGTACAAAAAATATATTGTGGCCGGTTTTATTTTTTTGATATGCTAACTTCAACGTGCCGCTGCGGCAATTTCTAACTATAAATGAAGCATCCTGGTATTAATTCCCACCTCTGCAAAAAATAAATTTCCCCAAAACCATTCATTTTGAAGAGTTTGGCACGGAATTTTCTATATAATATTTAAAAAGAGAGGTGTGATATGAGTGGCGTAATAATTTTGTTTGCTTTTACCCTATCGTTGGTAATAAACTTTATCGAAAAAATGCTGAAAGAGCAGGATGCTCCTGTCACGGACACGGAGCAACCAAATGAAGAACTTGCCTGGAACAAAGCGGAGTAGCAGGGGCTTTTCAGGAAAATAGTGGCGTTTCACGCAGAGACCGCAAAGAAGACGCATAGTTCATTTTCGCCTGGTTTGAGATTAACGCATCGTGGCGTTCCACAACATTGCCGAATTGCCTCATTGTCGAATTGTCTCATTATTTTACCTTGTAAACTGCAAATCCATAGCACTGTGGCCGGTTGGCAAGCTGGATACCAAGAAACCTACTGTTTTCATTGGTGCGCCAGTCGTGGAGTAGGGTGAATCTATTTTCAAACGATTTAGGGAATGAGTAGTTCACCTGCTGGATGATGATGATGTCGTCTTTCTTCAGATTTTGCCAGTCGAATATTCTAATGCTGTCTAAGTTATCAAACAGCGACCATAGGCTATTCGTTACATATGCATTGTGATAAACTGGGCTTATGCGCCTTATTTCAGCCTGCGCCGAATCATAGTCCTTTTTATCGCTTTTGTACCAGGCAAATAAGATTACCCACCTGATGAAAATAGCGGTTCCGGCAACATAAGTAATAGCTGACAGCAACGTTACAGTTTTCTTCCAAGCACCGTCTGGCAAATTCAGTATGCCGGCGAAAAGATAGCAGGCGAGTGGCAGTATAAACTGGGTTAGATTATAGACGGTAGGGGCGGCGTACAAAACGAATTTCATCAAGCCTGCCAGCATTGCCAGATGTATGACCACCACCAAAACCTGCTTCACAATCTGTACCTGCTTTAGCCTTGCGTAAATATTTTTTACGTAAAAAATGCCGCACAGCAAAAAGACAACAAGGAAGCCGCAATTAAGTGGCGCCAACAACCAGTAGTGCATAAATTCTGTCGCGTTACTGCCAACCCGGGTAAATACATGAGAAACGTGTATTGTTATTCCGCTTAGTGTGTCCGTCAGCCCACCGGGAGATAGCAAGAGAACAACGCAAAACAATAATAAAATAGCCGCTACGCGCAGAAAATTGGCATAGATCGTCTTCCGCACATCGGTAGTGTTCAGCACCTCGTAGGTCAGGAATACCAGGAAACAGAAATAAAAGCACAGTATCTGGCTGGCCAGCGCCAGGGCAAACAGGATGCATAGGCATGAGTTGTAAACGAAAGCATTGAGCGATCCTCTTTTGCTGTACAAAATGAATAAAACAAACGCCAGTAACGAGGTGATATTTTCAGGTCTGCCTACCGTTGGCAGCATGTAGGTTGCTAAGTAAAAAACAGACAGAAGCATAAGTGCGCGTAGCGAGCGGCCGGCTTGTTTCGGCATGAACGATAAAGCTGTTCTTGCATAGAGCAACAAACCGGCAGAGCTGAATAAAGAACACATTAAAAACACTGTTTTAGCTCCCGGCCTTATTTTGCTTATCAGGCCAAGAATAAACGGGTAGAATGGTACGTAATAATTGAACCTGTTGGTGTGGGTAGGGTCCGTAAATTCGGACACATAATACAGGGGGTTAATGAAGCCGCTGCCCTTTGAAAACAAAATGGCCGGGGGGATAAAAACAATGGAATCGGTGCCGGGTATGGGGAACACATTTAGCCCGAACAGGATAAGCACAAAACACGCAATAACGCACAACACTAAAAAAGACATCTTAAATGGTTGCATGAGTTAGTTTTTGTCAACCTCACTTACAATTGGGCTGCCAGTTTTTTAATAACGAAAAACGTAAAGTAAGTAGAGAATAAGGTAATAACTATTTGCAAGTCGCCGCCAAACCCCGACATGGACAGCAGCAACAGATACCCACCAAACAGCGTTCCGCCGAGATTGTATTGCGACTTGTGAAATTCTGTGGCATTCCACATGGCCGCTATCAATGCACCCATAAACAAACTGCCAATGAGTACCCCGGCCCATCCAAAGTCGAGGTATAACTCACCGGGTATGGTCATATTTATCGAATTGTTCACACGCCCGTTCTCGTCTTTATATGCGGCATTTATCTCCAGCGCGAACCACGAACCCAGTGCTATGGTTGGTTTATTGGCCCACAAGAACCGGGGGATAAAAGCCAGCACCAATGGCGCTGACGCCCTGCCCTGGTAAAAGCCGTTCTGTTTTACGAGCTTTATCACGTTGGTAAGCTGGGCAATATTTGCGCTCCGCACAAGCAGCGCCGATGAGTTATCTGTTGCCCGTTCTTTGGCCGGCTCCTCAGTGAATACAGAGATAAAGTTTGACCTGTTTTTTTGTAAAGAAGAAAATACGGAGGCATAAATAAAAATAACAATCAGGAATGGAATAACCCGGAAGCTAAAAAAGTATTTCAGCTTGTCTTTGCCTATGAAGTAGCCTAAGAAAAGGCAAAAGGTGGGTATAATGAGATCGGAACGTAAAAAAGAGTTTAGCAGGGAAACGTAAGTGGTGATTATACACAGCGTAATTGCATAGGTTCTGTATCTCTTATTATTTTCTTTCGACCAGATCCGCGAAAAATAAAGTATGCCCATTGTATTAAGCAATCCGGCTACTTTGAGGAATACGCCGCTTATCCTTAAATGCCCTCCCAGCAAAGCCATGATATTGAAGGAAAGCAACAGGATAAATATTGCCTGGTGATGTTTTTTATTTTTAATTTCAAAGCCTATTGAGGGCAGCGACTTATTTGAAAACCAATGGTAGGCGAAAATAACCACTGTACAGTATATACACCAGATGAGCACAGAACTGCCTATGTAGCGCGGGACAATGTAATTGTAAGTACTCAGGTATGAGGTGCCGATCTTCCCTATAAGGCTGATATTGGCAATATTGGTAAGGATCATACCAATGTAGAAAATGAATATGGCGTCTATACTTTTTTTCTTCCTTATATGAATGATAACCGAAAGCAAGCCTTGTATAATAAGTATATAATACATTGTTTGCGGCGAAACAATATCACTGAAAAGTACATAAATAAGTAAAAAAGCGATCTCCAGCATTTTGTAAAGCTATTTCTTCATATTGTGTGCTATGTAAATTTATGCAACAGAATATTTCAAATCGTAGATGACCCAAAGCTATCGTTGATAAAAATTACCGTGTAAAAATGATGTCTGCAAAGGTAGCCATGAAAAAGTCATTATTTTGTTGCCTGACAAGGATATAAATTATGAAACCGAGCCGGATCATTGGGTTAGACATTATGCGGGCAATAGCCATACTTATGGTTCTGGTATTCCATTCTCTTGTGATCGTGTCCCCGCTATATAAAATTCCGGTTTGGGGCAGTATGATCCACAAAGTGCTGGCACTATCTGAGCCGTTAGGCTTACTGGGGGTCGAATTGTTTTTCGTGCTCAGTGGGTTCCTGATAGGCACCATCCTCATAAAGGTTTTTATCAAGTCGGAAAATTATGGGAAGTCCGATATTTTCAATTTCTATGTAAGGAGATGGTTCAGGACGCTTCCAAACTATTGGTTGATACTTTTAGCCAACCTGTGCATCTACCAGGCATTGCAGATGGATCCCTTTTCGGCTGACAAGCTAAGGTACTTTCTATTCTTGCAAAACCTATGGTCTCCACAACCCGCATTTTTCCGGGAGGCGTGGAGCCTGGCGGTCGAAGAATGGGCATACCTTACCCTGCCGGTTGTGATATTTGCACTCTCCAAAATATTCAAAGCGAGCCCGAAAAAGAAGATAATTTTTCTCACCTTCGTTACCTACGCTTCAACCTTCCTCTTAGCAAGGTGCTCCAATAACCTTTCCATTACCGACCCATTGTATTTCGATTCGGGTGTGAGAAAGGTGGTCTGCTATAGGTTAGATGCCATCAGCTATGGCCTGCTTATGGCTTACCTGTTGTTGTTTTATAAACATAGGATGGCCAAAATAAGAAGACCATTGCTAATGATAAGCATTGTCGGCATTGTTGTGTTGAGTTTTATTCATTTCGTGGGTATTTTCAGCTACCTTCAGCTATACCAGACGTCAATACGTTTCAGGGCGTTTATAAATATATTTTTCCTGTCGCTGGTGCCCTTGTTTTTTTCACTATCCATTCCTTATGCGGCGTTACTGACAACAATAAGTAGCAAAGCCATAAGCAAAGCCGCAACGTTCATAAGTAAAATATCCTACTCAATGTACCTGGTGCATTTTTCCTTGCTTTTGTTGCCGATGCTTCATTTCGGAGCGTTTACCATCCACAACTGCATACCTTATTACCTGCTATATTTGGCTGTGGTTTTCGGCTTGTCGTCGGTGATCTATTATTATTATGAAAAGCCCGTAATGGATCTAAGGAAAAGATTCTCGAAAGACGATCCGGCAATAATCTCGAAAAGCTAAATTGCCTGTGAGAGCGGAGGAAAAAGAGCGGAGAGCGCAAGGGAAAAAGATGTAGGACGCCTACGCAAGGGTCTGGCCTTATGATGCCGGTGCGATGTTGAATTCATTCATCCATGTATGGGCAGATACGCAACGCCAGATAAGAAGGGCATCGTTTATGTCCATAGAGCCATCCCGCAGCATGGCTGTGAAGCGGTCTATGGCGGTTTTATCGAGTATATTGCTCTTCTCTAACTGGGTGGTAACCCAGTTTTTATCTGCTTTAAGCGCATGTACCAGCGGGGTATAAAACCCTATTTTGTCTTTTCGGTTATACACAACGTCAGGCAGGTATTGCTTGCACGATTCGCGCAAAATATACTTCCTCATGCCATTTTTCAGAAATTCTTCAGGCCGTATCCTGGCCACATATTCCGCAACCCTGTGGTCCAGGAACGGCATACGGCCTTCCACACTGTAGGCCATTGCATTACGGTCGTCATAGTGTACCAGGTGGGGAATGTGGACGCCATAAATAGATTCGCGCCATACATTGTAAGTGCTGTTGTATTTGTACAGCGATATAACGCTGTTGTCCACTCCTTCCAGCAGTTCAGCCTTTATGCTATTTCTTCGCTTAATTCTTGATTTGGTCCTGAGGTTGAATTCATGGGTGGGGAAAAAAGACTCCAGCAAGGTGCGCATGGTGAAACCTTTACCTAATTTCATTTCGCCCAGGTTTTTGTAAAACCGGCTTAGTTGCAGCGATTTGAATTGTTTTGACAATATAGCCCTTGCCATATTGTTATACCCAAAAAATAATTCGTCAGCACCCTGCCCGTTCAATATCACTTTTATACCGGCGCTCGCCGCCATATTCATCAGGAAGCCGTGGGCAATAATGGACGGGTCGCCAAAAGGCTCCTCCTGTATATTTATGTACTTAGCAAGATTGTCTTTAATGGACAGTTCGTTGAGGTTTTTGCGGTGTACTATAAAATTGCTTTTGGCATACTTGCTGATAACGGCGTCCACATACTTGGTCTCGTCATACTTGCTGTTCTCAGACTGGGCGGTAAATATGTGCAACCCCTTATCATAGTAGGTTGCCAGGATGCCTGCGATGATAGATGAATCTATGCCGCCCGACAGGGTAATACCGATCGGCACGTCAGACAAGGTCTCAGATAGCACAGCTTCAACAATGCGATCGTGCAATCCCTTTTGCACTTCCTTGTCAAAAGGTACCTTATCTTTTTCAGGAATATCAGGCAGGTCCCAGAATTTTTTTGCGGCTATCTCCCGTTGTCCGTTGGCCAGCCATGCGTAATTGCCATCGGGGAACTGCTGTACATCACTAAAAAAAGTATTGACGCCGAGATGGCCATAGTTACCTAAAGCCAGGTATTCCACAAGCGAGGTATGATCGCATCTCGGCTGTTCGCTTTTGTTCAGCAAGGGCTTAATTTCGCTGGCCAGGAGCCACGAATCAGCCGTCTTTCTCATGTATAGCGGCTTTTGGCCAAAACGGCTGCGGCTAACTAATGCTTTTTGGGCTTCTTTATCCCATATTATCAGCGCCCACATGCCCACCATTTCGGTCAGCATTTTTTCTTTTTGCAGGCGGAAAAGCTCTATGATCGTTTCAGTGTCCGAATGCCCGCGGAATTCATGGCCGGGTAGATGCTTCTTTCGCAGTTCAAGGTGGTTGTATATTTCGCCATTAAAGACGATCACATACCTTCCACAAGATGAGGCCATAGGTTGATGGCCGAGTTGGGACAGTTCAAGAATAGACAGGCGGGTGTGTGATAGGGTAACTTGCTCATCGTTATATATGCCATTGTCATCGGGGCCTCTATGCTGTAGTAGAGCCTCCGCATTTTTGCCAAATTTTAGTCCTTCTGCCTTATTACTGCCTACGTAGCAAGCTATTCCACACATAGATTTATCCGGTAAATTTCTTCTTTTCCATTAAACCTGACCAAAAAATAACAGTCAGAATGAAATTGGTAAAAGTCTGCGTTGGCAAAAATATACCCAAAATTTTATAAATTACTGACTATCAACAGCAAAAAACACATTTTTTATTACTTATATTTTTGTCGTATTCCGATGGGTGTTACCCGTTGCTATTAGATTTCATCGTTTCAGAACTATATGTATGTTCGTTCACAACATGTTCGCTATGTTGTTTAGAAATTGAATAACAGGTTTTAACTGGTGTTCCATACAAAAATAATCTTCAACGAACCTGCTTATTCTCGTTTTATACTCTTTATCGTTAATCGCAGCCAGCGCCTTCTTAATGCCAATACAAATATCACCCGGTCTAGCCGAGGCAGAGAGTGTGGCGATGTCCTTCATCTCGAAGGGCCGCATATACTCGCTGGTAACACCCAAGAGGTAAAGCCCTTTAGACAGGTATTCGCCGGCTTTGTTTGGCGCCATCATTTTCGATTTCACACTGTCCGGATATTCCTTCGCGAGGCATACGCCAATGTGTGCATTAGCCTGCAACGCCTGCATTTGCCTGCGGGTGAGGTACGGGAATAGTTTTATCCTGTCTTTCGCAGCGCATTGGTTTACAAAGGCAGTAATAGTATTGCAATATTCATTGTCTTTGATCCCGGTAATGACCAGCGCACTTTCCTGGTCATTGACCTGGTCAAAAGCCTGTACCAGCTCAAGGGTACACAGGTCCGTATTCACAGCGCCGGTATATAGCAGTATCTTTTTGTTAGAAAATGTGGATGGAACTAATTCTTTAAATATATCGAGAGTATCACCCTCTTGTCTTGCATTCCGGTAAGCGGTATTTAGTATCGTATGCGGCATGAAGGAGAGATGGCACCTGCCAGCCAGCCAGGCCGAGCGCTGTATGGATGGTGTTGCAACAAGATCAGCCTTTCTCACGTTTCTCAATGCCAGGAGGTTCCTGTAATTGGAAAGGGGGGACCTTAAGAAAACCGGCAAAACGAAATCTGCAATTTCCAACGCTATATATATCAGCGGGATGTTGTTTTTTATTTTCAGGCCGCAGTCGAATGAGAAGGGGCAGAAAGAAATGATGGCTATCGGCTGGTTACTAATAGTTAATTGTTTTGCCAGTTCGGTAAACTTATTTCTCAGTTTCATCCGTTCGAATGTACCTGCCGAATGATGATTGCCAACCGTTTCCAGTACAATATTATCGCCTAAGTCGAATTCCGAGGGCACTAATGAATCGAAGGTAAGTATATGTATGTTGTATTGTAAATCTCTCAATACCTGTGCCGCTGCATAAACCGGGGGAAGAAAGTCCGGGTGAACCAGGGTAAGTAATAAGATGTTCTTTTTATTCATTGCGCAGATAGAATCAAAATTACTGCTATTATTCATAATTCCTAAAGCTTTATCTTTGCGCAAACCGAAATCGGAAATTATGGCAGAGGTACTGCAAAAAGTGATAGAAGAGGAGCGCCAGGGAGAAGCATATGCTCCTTTTATTGACGACCCGACCGGGTTTCAGAAGAGATTCTATATAGAAAGTTATGGATGCCAGATGAATTTCAGCGACAGCGAGATAGTGGCATCTATATTGCATGAACAAGGATTTGGTGCAACCCGCAATTTTGAGGAAGCTGACCTTGTATTGCTCAATACCTGCTCTATACGCGAAAAAGCCGAGCAGACTGTGCGCAACCGCCTCCAGGCATTCCGTAAGATAAAAGACAAAAATCCGGGTATGCTCATTGGTGTACTGGGATGCATGGCCGAGCGGCTGAAAGCAAAACTACTGGAAGAAGAAAAATTGGTGGATATAGTTGTGGGGCCTGATGCTTATCGTAGTCTGCCAGGGCTGATAACAGAAGCCGAAGGAGGCCAGAAAACTGTAAATGTATTACTGAGCCGCGACGAAACTTATGCCGATATATCGCCCGTGCGTTTAGATAGCAATGGCGTTACTGCCTTTGTAACTATTATGCGTGGCTGCAACAATATGTGTACGTTTTGCGTAGTGCCGTTTACCCGTGGCAGGGAGCGCAGCCGCGATGCAGCAAGCATAGTACGGGAATGCACCGACCTTTTTGAGCGTGGCTTCAAGGAAGTGACCCTGCTTGGGCAGAACGTGGACAGCTATTATTATACGAATGAAAGTGGCGAAAACATAACATTCGCGCACCTGCTGGCTATGGTGGCCGATATTTCGCCACTGCTGCGCGTGCGTTTCAGCACTTCGCACCCTAAGGATATTACGGACGACGTGTTGCATACTATGGCCGGGAGGCACAACATATGCAAGTACATACACCTGCCGGTGCAAAGTGGCAATACCCGGATACTGCAACTGATGAACCGCACCTATACCCGTGAATGGTACCTGGCGAAGGTGAAACGCATAAGGGAGATAATGCCTGACTGCGGACTGAGCACAGACGTTATTTCAGGCTTCTGCACTGAGACGGAAGAGGACCACCTGGATACATTGTCGGTAATGGAAAACAGCCGTTTTGATATGGCATATATGTTTTCGTATAGCGAGCGACCCGGAACACTTGCCGCCCGCCGCTATACCGATGATATACCCGAGGATGTGAAAAAGCGAAGGCTGGAGGAAATAATAAAGCTGCAGAACAGCCACTCGCGGGAGAGCTACACTAATGATATTGGCAAAGTATTTGAAGTGCTGATAGAAACGAGCAGTAAGAGAAGCGACAGGGACTGGAGCGGCAGGAACTCCCAAAACAAAGTGGTGGTGTTCCCCAAAGGGGACGCCGACCTTAAAAAGGGAGACTATGTACACGTGAAGA
Organism: Bacteroidota bacterium; assembly: GCA_013288445.1. Classification (GTDB taxonomy): domain Bacteria; phylum Bacteroidota; class Bacteroidia; order Chitinophagales; family Chitinophagaceae; genus Nemorincola. The sequence goes on along the minus strand of JABDBX010000003.1, from coordinate 25,387 downwards.
TAAACACAGCAACATCGGCAACACTGATAGGAGAGATGATATAATATGGTTCCGCTGATACAAAATAATATGGAGGCTATACGCGATGCTTGCAAAAAGTATCATGTAAAATCTTTTTACCTGGTAGGTAGCGCTGCCAAGGCGCAAAACTTTACCGATGAAAGCGATGTGGATTTTTTATACAGGTTTAGGAAGGATGGCGATGATGAGTTAGCGTATGCAGATAACTACTTTGACCTGTTGTTTTATTTACAAGACCTTTTACACAGGAAAGTGGACCTTGTATCAGAAGAAAAAATGTGGAACCCGTATTTTATTAAAAGTATTAACGAGAGCAAACAGCTAATTTATGAGTCTTGAGGTTTATAAATACTTAGCCGATATGCTCAAATCTATTGATACTATTGAAGCTCATCTTCAGGATGTTTCAACATTATCTGAATACAAAAACAGCATGGTCATAATTGATGCCGTAGAAAGAAGGTTATCAATAATTGGGGAGGCTTTATGGAAAGCAAGTAAAATAGATCCTGAGCTTGTTATTTCCGATAAAAAGCGAATCATTTCTTTAAGGCATATCATTGTTCATGATTATGATTTGATAAATGATGCCGCTATCTGGCTGATATGTAAGAACCGCCTGCCAATTTTAAAAACGGAAGTAGAAGCACTTTTACCTTCCGCGACTAACGACTAATTACTAACGACTAACTACTTAAATGGACATCCAAAGTATAAAAAACAGGTTTGGAATAATAGGCAACTCGCCCGCGCTGAACCATGCTTTAAATACAGCAGTGCAGGTAGCCAATACCGACCTTTCCGTGCTGATAGTGGGAGAAAGCGGGGTGGGCAAAGAGGTTTTCTCCATGATCATCCACGCCCTGTCGCCACGCAAGCACAACCCCTTTATAGCTGTGAACTGCGGCGCCATACCGGAGGGTACTATTGATAGTGAATTGTTTGGGCATGAAAAGGGCTCTTTTACCGGGGCGGTGGATAGCCGTAAAGGTTATTTTGAGACAGTAAACGGCGGTACCATATTCCTTGATGAGATAGGCGAAATGCCGCTTGGCACGCAGGCACGCCTGCTACGTGTGCTGGAGACGGGCGAATTTATTCGTGTTGGCTCGTCGAAGGTTCAAAAAACTGACGTGCGAGTAATTGCCGCAACCAACCGCGACCTGCTGGAATATACCCAGCAAGGCGACTTCAGGCAGGACCTGTACTACCGCCTGAGTACCGTGCCTATACGTGTACCAGCACTACGCGACCGGAAGGAAGATGTGCCGTTATTGTTCAGGAAATTTGCTGCGGATTTTGCCGAGCGTTATAAAACCCAATCAGTGCAGCTTGACCCTGCGGCCCAGCAAATGCTTATAAATTATTACTGGCAGGGAAATGTGCGGGAGCTTAAAAACATAGCCGAGCAAATATCCGTACTCTCTACAGACAAAATGATAACCGCCGAAACGTTGCAGCGTTTTCTGCCTGCACGCAATACTTCGCGCAGCCTTGCACTGATAACGGCCGCTACAGGGCTTTCTGCACCCGGCCCTACCTCCGACTTCAATACGGAGCGTGATATTCTGTACAAGCTCTTCTTTGACCTGAAGAAGGATATGAACGACCTGAAACAAATGATCTTTGATGTAGCACACCACCAGGGCTATACTCCCGTGGACCCATCGTCGAATGCACTTGTGCCGGTGTATAATGATGGTGAGCTGCATAGCAATAATGGCTACAGCCCAAACACCCCGATACTGCTGGAGACCAATGACCACCATGAAGATGTGGAAGAGACCCTGTTTCTTGCAGACCGCGAAAAAGAGATCATTACCAAGGCGCTCAAAAAACACAAGAGCCGCCGCAGGGATGCCGCCACAGAGCTGGGTATATCAGAACGTACGCTTTACAGGAAGATAAAGGAGTATGATATTAAGGAGTGACGGACCTTACAATTATCTTCTGCCGAAACAAGGGAATACCATCCTGCGACCTGACCACACACAGGTAGGCACCGGGAGTATTTATGGTTAAGGTTTGCTGGCAATGGCTACTTCCGCCGGATGCAAGAATTGTGTTTTGCTGCACTAGTCTCCCTTGCATATCGAATATATCGACCATAAAGCCCCTTGTATTGCGGCCGGGCAATACAGCAGGAACCTAAAAAGAGGAATAGAAATAGTTTTTCAAAAACTATAAAGGATGATGAATGACCGCGAAATTAGATAAATTTGTTTGGAATGTAAAACGTTTATACCGACATGAACAAGAACGAAGCAATAAGAAGCGCCAAATCTTTTGATGAGTTATTGGATATTGAGTATGGCAAAATTGGAAGCAAAAAACGTGATGAGTTTGAAACAAAAGCCCAATATTTCGTGATCAGTGAAATACTTAAAGATGCAAGACATAAAGCTAACCTGACCCAGGAAGAACTGCACTAAAAGCAGGCACTAAAAAAAGCGATATTTCTCAGATGGAAAATGGCAAATGTGACATTCAGCTTTCTACATTATACCGGATATTTGAAGATGGCCTCGGAAAACGGGTTAGCTTACTTATTGCATAATTACTCCTTCACAAACTTCCTCACCTCGGTTCCATTTATCTTCACGAAATAAACGCCTGCAGGCAACCCGGCTACATTTACTTCCACCTTGTCTGTGTTATAATTGTGGCTGTATATGGTTTGTCCGATGACATTGGAAATCGCCACGGTGTTTATTGCCGCAGAGCAGCTTATGGCCAGCGTTGTATTTGCCGGGTTTGGATAAAGGATAAGATGCTCGTTCTTTGCAAGCTCATTAACTGTTAAAAAACGGTCGGGGTGGCTACCGCAATATGTGCCGTCTTTTATGGAAAATAATGTGGACATACTGATGAAAGTTGAGCATCCTATTACAGTCGGGTCGGTAGGATCAATTGTATAGTTTTTATAAGCAAAATCCAGGAACCCGCCTTTATAGGTTCGGGATTGGGGACACCCTTCAAATACTACTGGTTTAATTACGGAATAATATGGGCTTCTAAAGCATTTCTGTGTGTCATTTGGCAGATAAAAATAGGCGGAATCCGAGGTGCCAATTTCTTCGGGTAATTCTACAAGATTGATGACAAAAGATGTATCTGCGGTAAATGTTACAGTATTGGAATTGAAATAAGTTACAACGGTAGCATAATGAGAGGGTGGGGGATCATAATAATAGTGGGTATCATAATACCATTCATAAACATTGTACTCAACATGATAGGGGTCAATTATTGTTTTACCAATGATGCTGTCATATGCATACCTATTGTCAATAGGATCATAGCTGCCATTTTCATTCGCATATACTTGTCTGTAAAATGCATCACCAACACTGAAGTTATAAATTTCCAATTGAGTGGGATTATACGGTACAATTGAGAAAACAGAACTAAAAGCATAAACCCCCGAAAAACTACCAATTGAGGCAGCCGAGCCGAGATAGCCAGAACCAGCAATATAGCTTACATACCAATCTATCCACATAATTGAATCCGGAGCATGGTAAGGAAAGTCGTAGAGGTCAAAGGTCTTTACGAAGCCATTATTTTTACTGAGTATCATCTCGAAATAGTTTATCGGATCGGTGCTGTCTATTGTTAAACCTGAATATGCAGTAATGCTTATATCCTTTACAGAATCCAATACCCCAAGCACACTCATGGTATCTGTTGCCGTTACTTTGGCAATGTAATACTTCGATGAAGTATCATTATATAACACCCAAGAATCTCCAGGATTTGCCTGCGTTTTAATAACTACGGTATCCTTCCAGACAGTATTGAACAGGAAGGTGCCATCTGGCTGCTGGATTACTCTACTTCCTAACCAACTGCCATTTGTCGAATCCATAGCAGCAGAAATTGGGTACCTGAATGTATGATAAGGGTAGTAAACTGTATCGCTCCCAATGGTACGTGTGGAATCAATACGAATGCCCCTCAAATAACCATTGCCATTAGTAAAATAATGCTTCACGCCGCTTTGCAGGCATTGATAGTTTTGTGCACGGCACAGGTAGGTGCTAAATAGGATAACAAGAAGAAAAACCTTTTTCATAAGGAACTCTTATATACTAAAGGTAGGCATTTATTTAACTCAGATAGAATACTACTTCCTGTTTATAGTTATTGTAGCTTTTTCACCGGCATTATTGAATGCCTTGATCTTGTATTTCTTATACTTGTCGAAGAGGATGATGTCGGCGGTATTGGGAGGGCTGGTGCCCTCATAACCGGCAACAATGGTTATAGTATTCACACCTTTTCTCATTACTAATTTTAGCTGCTTTTTTTGTTTGGTGAGGGTGTAGTCGGTGAGCAGGTTCCTGCCATTAAAATTTATGGTCACTTCATCGCCATCTACAAGTTCGCCATCAAAAACTTCCAGTGTGCAGGTGTCCGTGATCCACTCCAGTCGCCTGGTAACACCATGTGTAATTTCAAATTCAGCTGTTGGTTCGGTAATAACAATGGTATCCTTGTATGCCTTGATCGCCTGTAACTCCTGCTGTTTAATAACATCTAATTTGAACAGGTCGTTGATAGCCTGGCACTGGTCAAACTCAAGCGAGCCTTCCCCGCACGAATTATGATCTGTATCCATTCCGAAAAAATTACCTGACAGCACATGCTTAGCCTTCTCTTTGTAGTTGAGCGTGGCGTCTAAAAGGCACATCGTAAAATTATCGGGTAGTTTATTGATCAGCTTTTTTTCCGAAATGGTTATCAGTTGTCTCGGCACGTCCACTTGACCCTCGATAGCTATTTTGGGTCTTACGCCATTGGTGAGCTTTGTTAGGGAATAGCCTTCAATTGAATTGCCGGAAAGATGAAATACCAGTTGGTACGGAAATGTTTCGCCATTCTTTACATGCATCAGGCCATTGAGCGTATAACTCTGCGCTTGCCCGTGTGAAGACAAAGGTATTATGAATGTAAAAAATATAAGAAAGTACTTCATCACACCCATTTGCCCAAGCTTAGAAGTACGAAAATAGGAAATAATTCAATAGATAGGATTTTTTACAAAAGTAATTAAAATTTAACAGATTATGCATATTTTTTTAAAAATATTTCTAAATGTTGCTTTTTTGTTTGTATCTGATGTTTTTTTTTCTCTATCTTACATATCGTAATTTCACTGAAACTCTCCTATGCTCACCAAGAAACTCCCACTCTACAGCCTTCTCTTTTTGTTTTTATCTGGCGCAACTGGCACTTTCATCTATGTAAACAAACATCGCGCACCTGCGCCTGTCATACCCGCGAATGTTGCAGGTAGTGCGGCGGTAGCGAGCAAGCCCGATAATTGTTTCAACTTAGTCCGGCAGAAAGGCTTCGATCTTATCAGCCCATTATTAACAGTAAACCCAACGGCTGAGTCTGATGATCTTGCTCCGCTCAAAGCCAAGGTGATGAACCTTATAGAAGACGATAAGCGTGTAGGGCTGCTTAACTCGGCATCTGTGTACCTGAGTAGTTTTTCGTTGGGCGAATGGATATACATAAACCCTGAAGAATCTTACCACCCGGGTTCACTGATAAAAGTACCCATGCTGGTTACTTACCTGAAACAGGCGGAAAACGACCCAGAGGTGCTGAATAAAAAATTATTTTTCGATAACACTGAAAAGGTACCCCAGCAGATATTCAATAGTAAGACCATTGAGCCGGGCCATAGTTATACCGTGAAGGAACTGCTGCACTACATGATCGCTTACTCCGACAATAACGCCACCAACCTGCTGAATAAAAATGCGGACGTGAATCTGTTCAAGAAAGTTTATACCGACCTGAACATGCCGGAACCTGATATACACGACTCGAGATACGAGATCACCGCAAGGCGATTCTCAGATTTTATTGTTGTGTTGTACAATGCCACCTACTTATCGCGTAAATCATCAGAACTGGCCCTGGAGCTATTGACAGAATGTGATTTTAAAGAAGGTATGGTAAAAGACCTACCAACTACAGTAAAAGTGGCGCACAAATTTGGTGAGTGGGGTGATTATCGTATGAATATACATGAGGTGCACGAATCGGGCATTGTATATATGAACAACAAACCCTACCTGCTAACAATAATGACCAAAGGAAATTCTGCAAAGGAGCTAAGCGCTGAAATATGCAAAATATCCAAGTTGGTTTATGAGCATGTTGCTTCGTTTTGATCTTGATATTTTCGTTACTTCAGCAGGTACATAAGCCGCACCACCCATAGATTGTTATACTGGTCGGCACGGGCATAAGCTACAGGCGGTATATCTGTGCGTATGGCTACAATTGAATACTGGAAACGTACGTTCAGAAACAGCCCCTTCCAAAGATGCAGTTCTGCCCCCGCAAGAAAGTTGAAATCGTTTTTCTTAAACGGGTAATTTACACTTAGGTCAGTATTTATCTTTGAGCTAAACGAATCTGCTACAATGGGTTCTGAGATATTTACCAGCCTGCCATAAGAAACGCCGACACCTGCATGGCTCCTCCGCTTATCAAAGTAGTTTATCATTACCGGTATCTCCGCATAGTTGGCATTAATGCCATACTTTATTACTGTTACAGACCCTATGCCCGGTGAGTTCTGGATACCATCGCTTTTGCTGCCTTTTTGCGAATATAGGATTTCGAGGCTCAACGCCACATGTTTTGCCAGTTGGGCATAAACTATACCACCCACATTAGCCCCTACCTTGTGATAACCGGCATAGTAATCCCCGTCCACCTGCGAAAAATTAGCGCCCACTACTACACCACCATAAAACACACGTGGTTTTTCGAGATATAAGCCATGGGGTTCGTCATCTTCTTCCACATTCTGGGCAAATAAAGCGCTGGAAAAAACAGTTAAAGAAACTGTAATGACTATAAGTGCCGCGAATTTTCTACTTTTATTCATCGAAACAGCTATAACTAATGAGTTTCAAATATACGCCAAACACGCTTAAAAAACTGGAGGAGCTTTACGAAGAGGCCCGTTACATCATACGTTATGAAAAAGGAAACTTCAATAGCGGCTATTGTATCCTTGAAGAAAGGCGGGTGGTAGTCATCAATAAATTCTTCAGTATTGAAGGACGTATTAATGCCTTGCTGGAGATACTGCCGTCCATAACCGTAAATGAGGAAGAACTGAGCGGCGAGATGCTGAAATGGTATAAACAGGTAAAAGCAGACCCCTCGCAGAGCGCAGAACCAACCGTACAAACCCAAATGGACCTATAACCATGAGAATAACTTTTCTTGGCACGGGCACATCCCAGGGGGTTCCGTTCATTGGCTGCGACTGCCCCATCTGCACTTCGGATAACCCGAAAGACAACCGTCTGCGCGTATCGGTATGGATAGAGACCCCGGAAGCCAGCATTGTAATAGACAGCGGTCCCGACTTCAGGCAGCAGATGCTGCGTGCCAATGTGCGCAGGCTTGATGCTATAGTTTTCACCCACAGCCATAAAGACCACATAGCCGGCCTTGACGATGTGCGGGCATATAACTACCACGACAAAAAGCCCATGCAGGTGTATGCCACCGAAGAAACACAGCAGGCGCTGAGGCGGGAGTTTGCATACATATTCAGCGATATTTCTTATCCCGGTATTCCCCAGGTAACACTGAATACAATTACTGCCAGTGAACCATTTTCTATAAATGGCCTGGTGATAACCACCATAAAGTTGCTGCATTATAAAATGGAGGTGCTGGGCTTCCGGATAGGCGATTTCACCTATATTACCGACACCAATTATGTAGCCCCTGAAGAATTGGAAAAGGCAAGAGGGAGCAAAATACTAACACTAACGGCCCTGCGCCACGAGCCACACGTATCTCATTATACCCTGGCCGAGGCCGTAGAGGTCGCAAAAGGCGTTGGAGCTGATGAAACCTATTTTACCCACATCAGCCACCAGCTTGGCCTGCACGATGTTGTGGACAGCGCCCTGCCTCCTGGTATGCACCTGGCGTATGATGGGCTGGTGCTGGAATTGTAAACGCTTTTATCATTGGTACTTACTACGTAACTTCTGTTTCAAGACGGACTTCTTTCAAATTTCTTTACTTTTGGTAGCGGTCTTTACGTATTAGATTTGACAACTTTTGAAAAGTTGTCAAATCTGCACACACACACACAATTTTGACTTTTAATTTTTAACTTTTAATTTTTCATGGAGTATAATTTTAGGGAAATAGAAGCAGGCCGGAAAAAATACTGGAACGAACAACAGGTTTATAAAGTAACTAACGACACCTCTAAGCCCAAGTGCTACATACTGGATATGTTCCCTTACCCCAGCGGGGCAGGGCTGCATGTGGGGCATCCGCTCGGCTACATCGCATCTGATATTTATGCGCGCTACAAGCGACTGAAAGGCTACAATGTACTGCACCCAATGGGCTTCGATGCATTTGGGCTGCCTGCCGAACAGTATGCTATAGAAACAGGCCAGCACCCTGCTGTAACCACCGAAAAAAATATAGCCCGCTACCGGGAGCAACTGGATAACATAGGCTTCTGCTACGACTGGAGCCGCGAGGTGCGTACCAGTGAACCTAACTATTATAAATGGACGCAGTGGATATTCCTGCAACTATTCCATAGCTGGTACGATCGTAGCCAGCAAAAGGCACGGCCAATAAGTGAGCTGGTAGCCGAATTTGAAAAAGGAGGCAACATAAATATTACATGCCCGGCCGATGAGGCAGTAGAGTTTGATGCCGTGCAGTGGGGCAACTATTCAGAGAAAGAGCAGCGCGATATACTGATGCAATACCGCATTGCCTACCAAGGCTACGCACAGGTGTGGTGGTGCGAGGCATTGGGCACGGTATTGGCTAACGATGAGGTAGTAAATGGAGTATCGGAACGCGGCGGTCACCCGGTGGAAAGGAAGAACATGCGCCAGTGGTTTCTGCGTATCACTGAGTATGCCGACCGCCTTCTTACCAGCCTTAATACGCTGGACTGGAGCGAGGCCATGAAAGAAATGCAGCGCAACTGGATAGGAAAGAGTAATGGAGCGGAGGTGAGGTTTAGGCTATCCAACCTCTCCCCGACCCTCTCCAAAAGAGAGGGAGATGTTGCGCAGACCAACGCGAGAGACCTCTCCCCAGCCCTCTCCAAAGGAGAGGGAGGTGTTGCGCAAGCCCGTGTTGAGCCAGGTTGGAATACGGCTGATCCTCTTCTTTATGGTTCGATTAAGGATTTTAGAAAAGATTTAAAAAACAACCTTACCGAAGCAGAAAATATATTATGGCGACAGTTAAAGGCCAGCCAACTTGGCGTTAAGTTTAGGCGGCAGCATATAATTGGAAGGTTTATTGCAGATTTTGTATGTCTGCCAAAGAACCTTATTATTGAGGTTGATGGTAAAATTCATGAACAGCAGAAGGAAGCTGATGCATCCCGTACTGAATATTTGGCAGAAAAAGGTTTCAGGGTTATGCGATTTACCAACGAAGAGGTAATTGCCGATCTTGATAACGTAATAAGGAAAATAAAAACAGAATTAACGTCCCCACAATCAGATAATGAGGTACGTAACACCTCCCTCTCTTTTGGAGAGGGCCGGGGAGAGGTTTTTATCCCCGTCTTCACCACCCGCCCCGATACCATCTTCGGTGTTGATTTCATGGTGCTGGCACCGGAACATGCCCTGGTAGAAGACATTACAACCCCAGAACAAAAGCAGGCCATTGACGAATACCGGCAATACGTAAAAAGCCGCTCAGAGCGCGAGCGCATGAGCGAGGTAAAACAGGTGACAGGTTGCTTTACCGGGGCGTACGCTATTCATCCACTGACTGATAGGCAGATACCTGTTTGGATATCGGAGTATGTGCTTGCAGGCTATGGCACTGGAGCCATAATGGGTGTGCCTAGCGGTGATGACCGCGACCATGCTTTTGCAAAACATTTCGACATACCCATCACTAATATTTTTGGAGACAAATACACCGGGGAAGCAGCGTATAGCAGTAAAACCGGAACTATAGAGAATAGCGATTTTCTAACGGGTATGAGCATAGCCGATGCCACCGAAGCTGCTATTGAAGAGCTGGAAGATATTGGCGCGGGCACACGAAAAGTCAACTACCGCCTGCGCGATGCTGGTTTTAGCCGCCAGCGTTACTGGGGTGAGCCTTTCCCGGTGATGTATGTGGACGACATACCGTATGGCATAGATGAGCCGCTTATAAACAGCGACTGGCACCTGGGCCACCTGCCTGTGGAATTGCCGATAGTAGAGAACTACAAGCCCGGCCCGGAAGGGCAGGGACCACTTGCCAATATAGAAGACTGGGTAACCACCCCAATAGGCCAGCGCGAGACCAATACCATGCCCGGCTATGCCGGCAGCAGTTGGTACTTTCTCCGCTACATGGACCCACACAACAGCAACGAATTTGCCAGCCGCCCCGCCACCGACTACTGGAACCAGGTGGACCTGTACATAGGCGGCACCGAACATGCCGTAGGCCACCTCCTCTACAGCCGCATGTGGACAAAGGCGCTGTATGACCTCGGCCACATAGGCTTTGATGAGCCATTTAAGAAGCTGCTAAACCAGGGGATGATACAAGGGAGTACAAGGTTTGTCTATCGGATTAGCGATACCAATCAGTTTGTATCGGCAGGACTTAAAAAACACTACGACATAAATCCAATTCGTGTTGACGTGAATATGGTTGACGGCGTTGAATTAGACATAGAAGCATTTAAAAAATGGAGACCTGAATATGCAGATGCAGAATTTATTTTAGAAGATGGCAAGTATATCTGCGGTGCAGAAGTCGAAAAAATGTCCAAATCCAAGTACAATGTGGTGAACCCGGACGACATAGTATCGCAATATGGCGCGGATACCTTCCGTATGTACGAGATGTTCCTGGGCCCTATAGACGTGAGCAAACCCTGGGACACAAAGGGCATAGAAGGTGTGCACCGCTTTCTGAAAAAAATGTGGCGCCTGTATGCCGATGAACAAAAGGGGTGGATAGTGAACGATGAAAAGGCAACCGACGCAGAGCTGCGCATATTGCACAAAACCATAAAGAAAATAGGAGAGGACATAGAGCGGTTCTCGTTCAATACTGCCGTAAGCCAATTCATGATTTGTGTGAATGAACTAAGTGGGTGCCACAAGCGCGAGATCCTGGAGCCTTTGGCCGTGATTATATGCCCGTTTGCGCCGCACATAGCCGAGGAGCTATGGCATAAGCTGGGCAACGAAGGCACGGTGCTTAACGCCGCCTTCCCTGCCTACGAACAGCGCTTTGTAACCGACAACACCAAAGTGTACCCAGTAGCCGTAAACGGCAAGACCCGCATAGAAATGGAATTCCCGATAGATGCCGAGCAAGCCTCAGTGGAAAAAGAAGTCCTTGCAAACGATACCATCCAGAAATGGTTGGAAGGCAAAGACCCAAAGAAGTTCATTTATGTAAAAGGCAAGATGATAAATGTGGTGGTGTAAAAACCAGAAACCCCTGACCCCTCACGTTAGAAAAATCGGGACGATGTGCCGGGGAATCAAGCATTTAGCTTTTGTCTATAACTTTGGGCAGGGGTAATAATTGGGCTATTTTATTATACTATACGCCGGATAAAAATGTGCATTGAATTTAAAAAGCCTGGAAGGCTTTAATGTGAATAGCTCCGGGTGCAACCCGGAGTCTTCAGGGTTATACCAGTTGAACCCCGCCGGGGTTCAATGACCACATCTATTTTCCCACCGGTTTCACCGGTGGCTATTCATCATTTAAGCCCTATCGGGCTTGCCCGTTTATCATTGCACAAACTTATGCGGCGAGAAGTATAATCCTGGCGCTAAATTTGTAACCGTGCATGAGTAGCTGTGCTCAACTCGCATTACTGCGACCGTGTGCCGCGCCTTGAGAGCGATGACAAAATGAAGTACGCCATCTTATGCCGTTTCAACTTAATAAGTCTGCGTAGATGCGCCATCGGAGCAAAAGCTTTGTAGTACACGCCGGACAAGGCTTTACGGCGCTCCGTAGGTGCGCAACTACTCGCTTCTAATGCCGTTTTAATGAGTAATTGGTATTGCTCGGTCTTTTACTTCTTTCACTATGATTTTCATTTGCCTCAGTGAGGGCTGCGCCGTTCCATTTTTACTTCGTTGCAATCCTCCCGATGGCTATCGGCACTAATCGGGATTTATTAATTCATTATTTGCAGATTTTACACCTCGTAAAAAAGAAAATAGTTTCGCAATAAGGTGGCATTTATTTCGCCAACGTCACTTAGCGGTGGCGCAGGAACGAAGCAACCTCATGCGTCACTTCTATTTTCATTTTATCGCACTTTCTGAGTAATAATGGCAGACGTTAGTTTTTGTTCCGTTTTATATCGTTAACAATTCATTTGCAATTATAAGTGAATTTTATTATAAATGATTTGATGTAAATTTTATGTGTTTTAGAACATATACCCATCTATTCAGAACGCATTGCCGGTCATTCAGCACAATACCCTGCTTAAAAAAAAATCGGATTTTAGTTTCACGCACGGTACGCCCTTTTCGGGACGTATTGGATTAATGGTTAATCTCCGGGTATGCTATTAGGGCAGCCGTGCGAAATGGACAGCGCACTGCCTGCCAAAATCAGTTTGGGAACGATGATAAAATGTTCGTGGTGGGATAGTTTGTCATCGTTCCCCATACTTGGGCTGGAAAAGTAAAAAATTAAAAGTAAAAAATTAAAAAGTGTTGCGTTCCCTGGTATTTAGCAGATAGTTTGGAATGAAGTATAGTGACACAGGTTTAGTATTAACATTGAATATCATTTTATAAGTTTTTGTTTAAAGCACCATTTATGAAACAAGTTTTACATTTGTTATCCATGAAAGCCGGAAGAAATAACTTTCTCAAGTTCTTGTTTGCAAATACACTTAGTGTTTGCAGGCATAGTGCTGATGCGCTGCGCAATGCAGTATCCTTGCTGCTGAACAGGCACAGGAAATTGGCATTTATGATGCTGGTGATGGGCTGTTTGAGCGTGGGGGCGTATGCCCAGGTAAGCGGTGTAATCACCACGGTTGCCGGTACCGGTTCTGCCGGATATTCAGGTGATGGTGGTGCAGGCGCAAGCGCAACAATTAATTATCCTATTGGCGTTGCTGTTGATGGTTCGGGCAATGTATATTTTGCTGATGCAAGTAACGGGGTCATAAGAATGTTAACTCCATCGGGTACGATCTCCACATTTGCCGGTGCTCATAGTATAGTGGGCACCTATAGCGGAAACAATGGCCCTGCTACGGCAGCCGGCCTTCTTGGGCCCAGTGCGGTTGTTTACTACAGCGGGAGCATTTTCTTTTTAGATGGCGGCGTTTACGTAAGGGCAGTTAACATTTCTTCAGGTACTATTACCACAGTCGCAGGAAATGGAGCTAGTGGTGGTGGCGGCCATGGCACAACGAGTGGCCCGGCTACGGCCGGCATGTTACCTTCTGGAATTGGGAACATAGCAGTTGATCCAACCACTGGAAATATATGGTATGGGGAATCTAATACTGGTTCGGTATATTATGTAGATAATCCTACCGGTACAGGCAACATCCATAGCCCTTCTTTGCCATTTCAAGCGGTTGACATATGGTTTGATAATGCCGGCAATATTTATGAATTTGGTGGTACTGGTAATTATGTAGGACAAGCTGCACCAACAAGTACCCCCGGCGCTTTTATTTCACCTACGATCGCTGCAGGAAATGGTACCGGAGGATATAGTGGAGACGGCGGTCCTGCATCAAGCGCATCGCTGAATAATCCTAACAATATCGCTTTTGACGCCTCAAATAATATGTATATATCTGACCAGGGCGCTAATGTAATACGCTATGTGGACAGAACCTCCGGGAATATCAGCACTTTTGCCGGAAATTTTAGTAATTCTGGCGCTGCGGGTTTTAGTGGTGATGGCAGTTCGGCAACATCTGCTTCCGTAGAATTCAGTGGGCCTTTAGGTATTGCAGTTGCTCCTGGCGGCAACGTATATATTTCAGACAATAATAATAATAGAATAAGAGGGGTGCTGAATTTCTATTGCGGGGGCGGTAATTTACCGGCATGTGAAAACGCTGGCGCTTTTTCTATAAATACATTACTAAATACTTTTGACGCCCAGGCTTCAGGCACTTTGACCTGGACAATTGCATCTGTACCGTCTAATGGTACTTTGGGAGGTTTTTCGACAGCTACGGTTGGAGGTTCTTATTCTACAAGTTTCACTTCCGGATTTACAGCACCTACAGGGCTAACATATACGCCTAATTCAGGTTTTACAGGGACCGATCCATTTACCGTGACGGTATCGGATGGTTCTAATACTGTCACAGCCACAATTACGGTTTCCGTAACTGCATCACCGGCCACAATCACGGGCAACACTACCCTTTCCACCGCCATTACCACCACCCTTTCCGATGCCATAGGTAGCGGCACATGGTCGTCTGTGAGTACTGCTGTAGGTACAATAGACCCGTCTTCGGGTATTGTTACCGGCTTGTCAACAGGTACTTCTGTAATATCTTACACTGTTGGTAGCTGCGCCGCCACAACCACAGTGAATGTACTGGCCCCAGGCGCTGACCTGGATTTTGACGGGACGGATGACTATGTGTCGGTAGCTAATAATACTGCTTTTGAAACAAGCACAGGAACGCTTGAAGCATGGGTGAGGCCAAACTGGGCGTTAGGTTCTGTCACGCATTCGCCTGCATTTCTGGCAATGAGAGATCCCAGTGGCAGCACGAGATACAGTTTCCATATAGGTTCAACACTGAGTTTAATTGCCATTTGGAATGGAAGTTCAATCGGAATCGTTCCTTATTCGTTCACACAGGGAGTGTGGTATCATATTGCAATGGTTTATAGCACCAGTGATGTGGCACTTTACATAAACGGCGTATTTGTTTCTAATATGGGCGCTGGCATATCTTCGGCTACAGGGCTTCCATTTGAAATCGGCTATAGTAATAGTGGGGTTGACGAATATTGGCCTGGGGATATAGACGAAGTACGTGTTTGGAACACATCGCGCACCCAGATGGAGATACAAGACAATATGAATTGTGATGTACCGCAGCAATCGGGCTTAGTTGCCTACTATCGTTTTAACGAAGGTACAGCGGCCGGCACCAACACGTCTGTGGCCAATGCCATTGATTACTCCGGCAACGGCTATTGCGGAACATTAAATAATTTCGCGCTTACAGGTAGCACATCCAACTATGAGACCGGCGCAGTAGGTAGCTGTAGTTCCATTTCGCTCACACTGCCTGCGGCAACCAATACCGGCACAGCGAATATATGCGGAACCGGGACCACTACGCTTAACAATAGTGTAAGCGGCGGCACCTGGGCCACTTCAAGTTCTAATGTGACGCTTACAGGCACTGCAACATCTACTGTTACAGTAACCGGGGTAACGACCGGGACAGCCGCAATAACTTATTCACTTAATTGCGGAACCGCGATTACAATTGTTACGGTAAATGCACTGCCTACTGCAACGACATTTAACTATGGCACTACTCCCGCCTTTTGTAAAACGGCCACAACAGTTAACCCAACAATATCGTTATCAAGTGGCGCGTCAGCTACAAACTATACTGCTACAGTGGGTGGGTTAGTTATTGATGCTACAACCGGCGCTATCGCGCAGGACCTGAGCACGGCAGGTACTTATACAGTTACCGTCACTTTCTCAGATGCAACTACATGTAATAATACAGCTACCACGACGGTAACTATAAACGCATTGCCCACCGCGACGATCAGCTACACAGGCAATCCGTTCTGTAATACAACAAGCAGCACAACTGAAGGTGTCACTTTCTCGTCTGGCACTTATACGTTAGCTTCAGCCACGCTCAACCCCACTTCAGCAGCCGGATTTACCGCAACCGGCACAGGTAGCGGCAATATAAACCTCAGCGCAATTCCTGCAAATTCATATACCGTTGCGGTTACCTACTCTGATGCAAACAGCTGTGTGAGTACCGCAGCCACCACGGTAACTATAAATGCATTGCCAACGGCAACACTTAGCTACTCAGGTAATCCATTTTGCCAAACAGTTACAACGGTAAACCCGACTGGCGTAGGCTCGGTTACAGTAACAAGCTATAGCGTTACGCCATCCTCCGGTTTAAGCCTCAATACCTCATCCGGGGCAATTGATGTAGGCCATAGTACAGCCGGGACTTATTCTGTTACGGTGACCTTCAACAACGGAACATGCAGCAGTACAAGTATGGCGGTAGTAACCGTAAATCCATTGCCGGTAATCATACCCGGTCTCGTCCTTGCATGTGTCGGCGATGCTACTGCATCGTTTAACTATAGCACCGCAGGCGCCCCCGATCATTATTCTGTGACCGCTACATCGGGCGGGTTTAGCAATGTTAGTAATGCTGTTTTAAGCGGGCCGGTTATTTTAACTTTAACGGGTTCCCCTGCTGCCGGCACTTATCCAGGTACAATAGTTGGGATCATTTCAAGCACCGGATGTTCCAGCACACCAGCAAGTTTCTCTCTTACAATAAACGATGTGCCAACAATAACCGGCACCCCATCCGGGGCAATATGCGTGGGCTCTTCCGGTGGCACCCTTACCCTTACACCAGGCGGCGCTACAGCGAACAAATATAGTATTAGCTACTCAACCGCTGCCGGTGCTGCTGGTTTTACAAATGTAACTTCTGGATTTTACGCAGGTAGCGGGCCCATTGCTATATCTACCTTCAGCCCTGGAAGCTCTGGTACAAACTATACCGGCAATACTTTGGTCTTATCAAATAGTACCACCACCTGCCAGAGTGCCCCTGCTACATTTGACCTAACCGTTAACCCTTTGCCTGTAGCTACGTTTAGCTATACTGCCAGCCCCGTGTGCCAGGCTTCATCGGGTACGTTGTCTATCAGCCAGCTTTCGGGGCCAACGCTTACGAGTGTATCGTATGTAAAAACCGGCGGTGCTGGTACTTTAAATCTGAATGGATCCACCGGTGCTGTTACCCTTTCGGGTAGCAGCCCTGGTAGTTATACGATTACCATAACTTATTCTGATGGCAACTGTTCTAATGCAGCAGCAGCAACATTAGTGATTAATCCACTACCAACACTTACTTCATTTAGCGGCACAGGTAATACCGTATGCCATGGTACAGACGGTACAGTAACTGTAGCTTCGAGCCTGGCGAATGGTACTTATGATGTGTCGTACAATGTGGGTGGTGGCTCTACAGCCACATCAACACTTGTAATCAGCAGCACTACCGGCTTCTTTACGGTACCTAACACGTCTCTGGCTTTGGGCAGCAATACCATTAATATACTTTCCGTAGCCAACCATTTTACCGGCTGCAGTTCGTCATTGAGCGGCAATACAGCTACAGTTAGCGTAAATCCATTGCCAACGGTAAACACGATTACAGGCATGGCCTACTGCAGTGGCACATCGGCATCAGCAATTAACTTCGTTGACCCCGCAAATACCGGAACAACCTTTACCTGGACATCTTCAAGTAATATTGGCTTCGGCACTACAAGCGGCACGGGCAATATAGCCGCGTTTACCGCTACAGCGGCTTCGGTAACCGTGGCAACTATTACTGCTACGCCTGCACTTAATGGCTGTACAGGCGCGGCCACGAGAGTTACCACCGTAACCGTGAATCCAGCGGCCACAGCAACCGCACTTTTTGTATCATCGGGCTCAACTACACTAAATTATAGCGGCAGTATTGTAAATTATACAGTACCGGCCGGCGTAACCCAACTCACCGTGCTCGCAAAAGGAGCCTCGGGCGGAACTGACAATTTTGGAGGTGTTTTTGCCGGTGGTTCGGGCGCTATAATACAGGGTAACATTTCTGTAACACCCGGCCAGGTACTTAATGTCCTCGTTGGTCAGAAGGGTATAACTGATGCGTCAGACGGCACGCCCCATGCAGGTGGTGGTGGTGGCTCGTTTGTAACCACCAGTTCAAACGCGCCACTTATTATAGCCGGTGGTGGCGGCGGAGCAGGTTTAGAAGATTTTGCCGGCCAGAATGCCCAGACAGGAAATTCTGGTGGCGCTGGTAACCCTGCAGTAGGAACAGGGGGTGCGGCGGGCGGCGGCGGAACAGGTGGGCCCGGTGGTATTGTCGGTGGCGACGGCGGCGCTGGTGGCGGCGGCGGTGGGCTAACCGGTAATGGTGGTTCGGGTGTGGGACCTGGCGGCTTTTCGTTTGTCAATGGCGGCGATGGTGGAGGAGGCCCTGCAACTTTCACAGCCGTAGGTGGATTCGGCGGCGGTGGCTCTGGCGGTAACGGCGGCGGCGGCGGCGGCGGCTATTCAGGTGGGGCCGGTGGCGAAAATACCTCAAGCATTCACCATGGCGGCGGCGGCGGTGGGGGCTCGTATTTTACAGGTGCAACCAGCACATCTGCCAGCACCGGTAACACAGGCGATGGCCTGGTGACTATCTCTTATTCAAGTTCTTCGAGCGCTACGGCTGTGTGTGTTGGTAATTCGGTAAATATTTCGGGCAGCGTAGGCGGCAGCGCGTCAAGCGCCACGTGGAGCGATGGCGGCGCCGGCGGTACATACTCGCCCGCCTCTGATATCACAGCTACATCTTACACACCAAATTCGGCAACCAGTACTCAAACAGTGGTTACGCTTACATTAACAACGAATGACCCTGATGGTGCCGGCCCATGCTCGTCAACTATCGCTACGCTTACATTGACAGTAAACCCATTGCCAACGGTAAATACAATAACCGGTGCTGCTTATTGCAGTGGCACATCGGCATCAGCAATTAACTTCGTTGACCCCGCAAATACGGGAACAACCTTTACCTGGACATCTTCAAGTGATATTGGATTTGGCACAACAAGCGGCACTGGCAATATACCAGCGTTTACCGCTACAGCGGCTTCTGTAACTGTAGCTACTATTACTGCTACGCCAAGTGCGCTTAGCTGCACAGGTGCGGCTACTGTGGTAACCACAATTACGGTGAACCCATTACCCACAGCAACCGCCAGCTATGCAGGCAACCCATTCTGCGTTTCTTCTGCCAGCCCGGTTAGCGTTAGTTTAAGTGGCAGCGGTTCCTATACATTTAATTCAGACGGCAGCAGCCCCGGTACTTCGGGGCTAAGCGGCACTGATGGGTCATTCACGGCCAGCGTTGCCGGTGTAGGTGTTTATACCGTAAGCGTTACCTACAATGATGCTAATAGCTGTGTGAATACCGCAACAACAGCGGTAACGGTAAACGCATTGCCAACAATAACATTAACCAATACCAGCCAGGTATTTTGTCATAGTTCTACCGCCGACAATACGGCAGGGTATGCCTATTCTGCTACGTCCGGCGCCGGCGCTTTAACTTATAACCTGGCCTGGACCCCTGGCGCCAGCGGCCTCAGCGATGTGACCGGATTTTCGGGCACATTAACAAGTGGTTCTACCGGCGGCACAATAAATGAAGATGTACCCGGCGGTACCTCGGTAAATGATTATTCCGGGCTGCTCACCATCAGCGATGCTGGCACTGGCTGTACAAATGCATATACACTTACTTTAACCGTCAATCCAACGCCTAATGTGTCTGGTCTTACCGTATCCAGCACTCGGGTATGCGCGGGGCAGTCTTCCACAATTACGGTTAGCGGAAGCGGTCTTACAGGCAGCGCTTATAATATTACTTATTCGGTAGGCTCGCCAGATGCATCCGGCCCAACAACGGCTTCGAGCGTTGCCTTCGGCAGCGGCTCGGGTACGTTTGGCCTTACGCTCGGTACCGCCGGCAGCCCTGTTATAAGTATTAATAGCATCACAGATCCAACGACAAGCTGTTCCAGTTCGCCGTCAATTGCAACGAACACACTAACTGTAAATCCATTACCCACATTTTTGCTTTCAAGCGGTTCAACAGCAAGGTGCTTCAATGCATCTTCTTCTACTCCCGTCAGCTACTTCTTGTCTTCAACCTCGGGTTTGCCCAATCATTACACATTGACGTGGAGCCCATCAGGTCCCACAAATGAAACCAATGCTATGCTCGGGTCTTCTGTGGATTTTTCAATTCCCGCAAATACTCCAGTGGCTGTTTACACAGGTTCTGTAACGGTGTCTAATGCCGGTGGCTGTACGTCCACCCAGACGGTAGTAACACTTACGGTGAACCCGGTACCTGATATAAGCACCTTCACTATTGCGGGCAGCACCGAGTGCGCAGGCATAACCGGCACTGTCAATATCACGTCCAGTTCGCTTGCTGACGCTGATTATTTTATTACCGAAAACGTAGGTGGCGGTGGCAGCGCCTTCCCGCATATTAAGTCTTCCGGCGGGTCGGTTACATCATCGTCCGGTGGCACAGGTTTTATTACTATTGCTTCCGGCTCCCTTGTTCCGGGCAGTAACACAGTCAACTTCCTTTCTATAACCAACGGCAGCACGGCTTGTACCTCTACTTTCTCCAGCGTGTCTGCCACAATCAGTGTAAATGCAACACCTACAGCAACTACCTTTAATTATGGCACACCGTCTTCTCTTTGCCAGACGGCTACTACAGTGAACCCAACGATAACTACAACGGCATCTGTTACCGGGTATAGCGCCGCACCTTCCGGGCTGGTTATTGATCCTACATCCGGGGCCATTGCCCAGGATCTGAGCGCTGTTGGCACCTATACGGTTACTGTTTCACTCACCGATGGCAGCTCGTCCTGCACTGGCACTGCGACAAACACGGTAACCGTGAATGCGTTACCAGATGTAGCTACCATACCACCGGTTTTCGCTGGTTCTACACAGTGTGCGCATATAGATGGCACAGTTAACGTAACAGCATCAAGTCTGGCTAATGGCGCTTACGATGTTTCCTATAACGTAGGTGGCGGATCTACAGCAACTGCAACTCTGAATGTAACCAGCAATGTGGGCTTCTTCACGGTACCTGATGCATCGCTTACGGGCACCAGCAATACTATTAATATACTTTCCATAGCCAACCATACCACTACCTGCAGCTCATCACTAAGCAGCAGCACGGCTACAATTAACGTTACCGCACCGCCTACAGTTGCCGGTCTTACCATTGATGCGGCTTTTAATAGTATCTGTGGCGCGGGTACTTATTCAGAGCAGCACCTTAGCGTTAGCTCGGGCGGCGGCCTCACAGACGGCACTTACACCTTTACTTACAATATGACTGGCAGCGGAGGCTCATCATCATTTACAGGTCATACCGCAACAGTACTTATTTCTGGCGGCGCGGGTACTATGGTTATCCCATCGTCTGACCTCAGCGCCTTGGGTCTTGGCGCAACTACAATAGACATTACAGCTATTACCAGCTCAGCTACCGGTTGCACAGCCACACAGGGTACAGATTATACCGGCAGCACTATTACCTATACTTCCAATGCATTTTTCACTATATCCAACGCACGTGCGGGGCTCACAAGCCTTTCGTCCATATCAGCTACCAATGCATGTGCTTCGGGTTCTGGAGTAACATTAAATGGCGGCCTGTCTGATTACTCAGGCTTTGGCGTTGGCTATACGCTTTCCGCGCCCAATGCAGGCACTTATACAGCTTCAACCGGCGTTGGTGGTTTCATTATTGTTTCCGGCAACCTTACTACGCCCACTACAGGTGAGACCGTTACGGTAAATTACATCAATGAGTCGGGTTGTATCAGCTATTTGAATAGCGGCAATACAACTACATTTAATGTAGGCGCTGTGCCATCATTCACTTTGAGCAATACCAGCAATGAATTGTGTTTCGATGCCTCATCGGGCCACACAGAGAATTACGCTTATACGAGCGCTGTAAATGCAGACAAATACACTCTTACATGGTTGCCATCAGGTCACCTTACAAATGTGTCATCATTCACTACGCTTCCCTCCTCTCCGATAGCTGTAACGGTTGCTGCTAACACTGCGGCAAATAACTATAGCGGTGTATTAACGCTACAGAACGCTACCTCGGGCTGTACCACTACGTACAATATTACCCTGACGGTTGACCCGCTACCGACAGTTTCTTACAGCTATAGCAGCAATCCATCCTGCCAGCTTTTTACTACCACTCTTAACCCGATTGGCCTCGGATTAGTTACGGTTGATGGTTTTAGTGTATCACCAGCCAGTGGCTTGAGCATCAACGGTTCCGGCCAGATAGTTAATACGCTAAGCACCGCAGGTACTTATACGGTCACTGTGAGCTTCCATAATGCTACTACATCTTGTGCCAACACGGCAACCGCCCTGGTGACAATAAATCCGGTGCCAACGTTTACATCCTCTACAAGCCCATCTGGCTGTAGCGGCGCCGCGGTAAATATCGCGCTTACAGCAAGCACTGCAGGAACCACAACGTTCTCATGGCTGGCGCTCAGTCACGGAGCCGACGTTTCAGGCGCGCATAATTGCAGTTCATCTTGCGGCAGTACAATAACAGATGTGCTTACCAATACAGGTTCTGCTGACGAAACACAGAATTATACAGTGAACATGACTTCGGCAGCAGGTTGCTCATCATTTCCGTTAGGTGTAAATTATACGGTCCACCCTGTGCCTGCAGTTACGGATTTCCACATGTCTGGCAATTCTGTTTGTGCAAGTACCTATGCTACGGTTACTGTCACATCAACTTCGTTGGCAACCGGCACCTACACTGTTACCTACCATACAGGCAGCGCATCCGGCTTATCTGCAACTATGACATTTACTTCGGGTACTCCAGGTACCGGCACTTTTACAGTCCCTACCGGGGATCTTGTTACCACCGGTGCCAACACAATTGCTGCGGATAACATTGCGTACTCATCAAGCACGTCATGTACTTCGCCACTTTCCGCAACGGCAACGGTTACTAATTATACGGTACCAAGCATTACATCGGTACTCAATATTACTTCGCCCACTGATATCTGTCTTGGTGGCACGGCACAACTTCAGGCGGCCGCAACAGGGGGCGATGGCAGCTACACGTTCAACTGGACAAGTCCTACTACTACGGATATCAGTTCTGCATCGGTTAATCCTACAAATGTAACGCCACCTGCTACCGGCCTTACTACATATTCGGTTACCGTGAGTACCGCCGGCGTGGGTTGTTCAAGTGGCATATATTCTACTGTAAGTGTAAGCGTAAATGCCCTCCCTACCATCACACTTGATGGTACAGATGCAGGTACAGTATGTGCCGGGGTGCCAAGTTCATTAACTTACTCAGCCACTACTAACTCACCGAATACTTATACCATTACATGGGATCCTACGGCAGTAAGCAATGGCTTTACATCTCCTACTACTTCAAGCCTCGGTGGCGGCTTTATAAATGTGCCTACTTATGCAGCTACTACCCTTGCTGGTGAGTACACAGGTACAGTAACGGTTACCAATACGGTTACTGGTTGCGTAAGCAACCCAGGCACGGCTATTACGGTATCGGTTAACCCATCGCCTGTTGCAGGTACGGTTACCACTACCGGTGCGGTTACTTGTGCTACCTATGGCACAAATGTTACTGTAACAGCTAGCAGCCTTGCTGATGGGTCTTATACCTTTACTTATGCATTAGGTTCGCCTAACACGCACCCGGTAAATACCGCTTCAGTGACTATTGCAAGCCACACCGGCACATTAACTATACCAGGTTCTTTGCTGGCTAATTCAGGTCATACATTGCTTGCGCTCAACAACATCACATCAGATGCATCGAGCTGTCAGGTATCCATACATGCTACAGGCACATTAACCGTGAACCCGCTGCCATCGTTTGGTAGTGTAAGTACTACTAACACTCTCTGTACAGATCCTGTGCACTCAGATAACGTAAACTATAGCTATACTGGTCTTTCAGCTGCGGCCTCTTATTCACTTAGCTGGAGCGCAGGCGGTCCGTCCACATCATCGGGCAGCGTTGCATCGGGCAGCGGTGCGTTTACGGTTACAGTTCCTGCAGCTACGGCAGCAGCTACTTACACCGGCACGCTTACCGTTACTAACAGCGCCACAACGTGTCCACAAACATTTACACTCACGCTTATTGTTAATCCGTTGCCAACCATTACGCTCAGCAACAGTGCGGCAAGCACCTGCGCAGGCGGCGTTGCAACCTTTAACTACTCCGGTACTGCAAACACACCAACCGGCTATACCATAGCCTGGACAGATGCTACTCCATTGATCGGCAGCAGCAGCACAGGTTCTGTGAGCGGCACATCGGGTTCAATAAATATCACTGCTCCTTCAACAGATGCAACAGGCAACTACAACGGCAGTTTAACGGTTACCAATGCCAATAGCTGTACCAGCTACCCCGCAACGCCAATTACTGTTTCTGTTAATGCAGTGCCACAGGCTTCCGGCCTTACAGGCGCGGGCAACACAGTGTGTGTAGGCACGGGTGCTACCGTTACGGTTACAGCAGGCAGCCTGCTTGCCGGTACTTATACGGTATCCTACAACGTAAACAGCGGTACTTCGCATACTGCTACATTAACTGTAGCATCTGATTTCGCAGGCGGCACATTTACAGTTCCTTATTCAAGTGATTTCACTTTAGTCACCAGTACCGTCAACCTGCTGAACATTGCCTATGCTGCTACGCCATCCTGCACAGTTCCATTGTCTGGTTCTGCTTCGGTAACAGTGAACAACGTTCCTACATCTTCAGGTCTTACCTCGCTTACCTCTGGCGATAACCCGATATGTAATGGCGGTACATCAGCCATCGTAGTTAACGATCTCTATACGTCCTTCTACAGTTGGGCAGCCTCAACGGGCAGCGTACCAAGCGGCGAAAACCCAACGGTATCGCCTGCTACAACTACCACCTATTCGGTAACACTGAGCAGCACAGGTGCAGGTTGTACCTCCGGTGTTTACACGATCACAGTAACTGTAAACGCAGTGCCAACAGCCAACCCGATCCCAGGTGGTCCTGTATGTTTGACCGGCACAGTAAATATCCCGGCAAATGCTTCAGGCGGTAACCCACCATACACTTATTCGTGGTCTGGTGTTGGTATTATCAGCGGCACAGAAACAGACGCTACGGTTTCAGCTATACCAACAGCAGTAGGCTCGCCATCATCACAAGTTTACTCGGTAACAGTAAGCACGCCAGGTAATAATTGTACCAATGCTAATTACTTTACCACTACAGTAACTGTAAATCCTAACCCTAACGTGACTACCTTCAATGTTACCGGTACGGACATATGCTCTGGCGGTACACCTAACTTTACTATCGGCAGCTCGCTCGTCAACGGCACCTACACGTTCAGCTATACAA
>JABDBX010000002.1 GCA_013288445.1 Bacteroidota bacterium | reverse complement strand
CAGGTTGCGTGTATTCTCAAAAGTAAGAGATACCTCAGCCATGCCGGAGGCAGTGCGGGTACGCGAACCATTGAATATGAGGTCATCAAGATTATCAGACCGCAATGCTTTTATTTTATGCTCGCCAATAACCCAGCGGATGGCATCCACGATATTCGATTTGCCGCAACCATTAGGGCCTACTATACCCGTTATCGGGTTATCCAGTATGATGTGGGTTTTATCTGCAAAAGATTTAAACCCTTTAATTTCCAGCGATTTTAACTTCAAAACACAAAAATTTAGGAGGAAGACAAAGATAACTTAAATTCAAAAGTCAAAAGGGGAATTTCACAGCACTGGCATTAAAATACAAATATCGAATTGCTTTAATTTTGTATATAAACCTGTCTGATTGGTATTATTATAACCGAACATATTACATTCAGAAGAACGTTAATGGGCAACCATTATCGTGGAGGTGTCCAAATGGTCGTTTGTTTCCGGGCGAAATTATTTAGAGAATGTGTCCAATAATACAATTTTTGCCTACATTTGATGCAGCTTCTACCGACACTCCCTGTTCTGGGCCCGGTTTTTTAAGCATCTTTTTAATAAAATATCTTTTCCTTAGCTTACAATTTTTTTAAAATTTTGATGGAATACAATACTACGCGGAGCAAAATGCTCATGCCCGAATATGGACGTAATGTGCAGAAAATGGTGGAATACCTGGTAACCGTAGAAGACCGGGGAAAACGCCTGAAACAGGCTGAGGTTATCATAGAACTGATGGGTACGCTAAAT
This sequence comes from Bacteroidota bacterium, assembly GCA_013288445.1. Lineage (GTDB taxonomy): Bacteria > Bacteroidota > Bacteroidia > Chitinophagales > Chitinophagaceae > Nemorincola. The sequence goes on along the minus strand of JABDBX010000002.1, from coordinate 59,194 downwards.
CCGCACCTGAAAACCATAGAGGACTACAAACATAAGTTGTGGGACCACCTCTACCAGATGACGGATTTCAACCTGGATGTGGACTCGCCATATCCGTGCCCTACGCCGGAAATGATCTTCAAAAAGCCGGAAGTGCTGCCTTATCCGCAGGAAAAGATAAAACACCGGCACCTGGGGAAAAATATCCTTGCGCTGCTGGACAAAACTCTTGCCGAAACCGATGAAGAGAAACGCCACGGCCTCACACAGGCCATTGGCTACTATATGAAGCTGGCCTACGCCAACTGGCACAAAGAGCCCGTGCATGATGATATGATAAAGAATGAGCTTGCCGAAATAACCGGCGGGCAACTAAAGTATGAAACAGGTGGCTACCGGGTTCATGTGGAGAATAATAACAACAACCGTGGCTTTAAGCCCCGGAATAATAATAACAGCAATAACCGCAATTTCAAAAACAACCAGGGACAAGGCGGCCAGCGTAGCAATAACTTTCGCGATGGGGCGGGCACCCCGGGTGGTTATGGCAACAACTTTAATAAAAACAGGAAGTTCAATAAGAATAAGAACAAGTAAGACCTCTTCCGTCCTCTCCGGAGGAGAGGTGAGGTAGAATGAGCTACTTCGTCATAACAAGATTAAGCCCGTTGGGTCTGTATTTTATGAATGCATTTGAGATAAGAGGTGGCAAACAACTAAACGGGGAGATCACACCGCAGGGAGCTAAGAACGAGGCCCTGCAGGTGCTGTGTGCAGCACTGCTCACGGACGAGCGCGTAACGCTTACCAATGTGCCCGATATAGTGGATGTGAATACACTGATAGAACTACTGGACGAAATGGGTGTGGCAGTAGAGCGCCCCTCGTCGAATACAATTATACTTCAGGCCAACAATATAGACCCCGATTATTTCACCACCCATGCTTTCAAAAAAAAATCGGGCAAGTTGCGTGGCACTGTGATGCTTGCAGGGCCTTTGCTGGCCCGTTTCCGCAAGGCATATATACCGCAACCGGGGGGCGACAAAATAGGCCGCCGCAGGCTGGATACGCACATTCGCGGTTTTGAGAAAATGGGCGTTGACTTTGTTTACGACATAGACAACCAGATGTTCAGCCTTGATGCGGCCAATGGGTTGAAGGGAGTTAAGCTACTAATGGGTGAGCCCTCTATAACCGGCACCGCTAACCTCGTAATGGCGGCATCACTCGCTGATGGGGTGACTACTATTTATAATGCAGCTTGTGAACCGTACATACAGCAGCTTTGCCGTATGCTCATAAGCATGGGGGCGAATATTAAAGGTATAAGCACCAATTTATTAACGATAGAAGGCGTAAAAAGACTGCGCGGCTGTGAACATAGATTGCTTGCAGATATGATCGAGGTTGGTTCGTTCATTGGTCTCGCAGCTATGACAGCAAGCGAACTGACGATAAAGAATGTGGATGCAGAACACCTCGGCATCATTCCCGAAACCTTTCAGCAATTGGGTATAGAGCTATCTGTGAACGGCGATGATATATACGTACCGGCACAAGAGCATTACCGCATACAGAAGTTCATAGACGGGTCCATACTCACGGTTTATGACCACCCCTGGCCCGGCCTCACCCCCGACCTGCTGAGTATAGTGCTGGTACTGGCTACCCAGGCAAAGGGTACGGTGCTGGTACACCAGAAGATGTTTGAAAGCAGGCTGTTCTTTGTGGACAAGCTGATAGAAATGGGCGCACAGATAGTGCTTTGCGACCCGCACCGCGCCGTGGTGATAGGCTTAGATAAGCAAATGCCACTGCGGGGCATAAACATGGTATCGCCAGATATTCGTGCGGGCGTTGCGCTACTGATAGCCGCATTATCAGCCACTGGTAAAAGCACCATCCAAAACATTCACCAGATAGACCGGGGCTACGAGCGCATAGACGAACGCCTGAATGCGCTGGGCGCGGATATAAGAAGGATCAATCCCTGATAAAGCATGACGCGAAAAATATTTTTAGTCTTTTGCTCGCTGTCATTTTTGTTATGTCCAATTCGGAGAGCAGGCGCGCAACCATTGGGAGGCGGGCTTGATGGGGTAGGCACTGCAATTTCCGCCTTGTATTTGGTTCCGTTTATAAACATCATCATTCTCTTTGTCGCCCCTTTCCTGCATAAAAAATTCGCAAATCGGGTACGATATTTCAGGCTGTCTGTCAACATCCTTGGCTTTATAGGGTTTGCCTTATTTATGAAATGGAACAACCCCAGGGAATCCTTTTGGGAAAATCTGGAAACGGATGGGCTTTATATTGGCTGGTTCATTTTTGCCTTTTATGTTTGGGTGATTTTGGTAGATGTGGTTGCTGTGGTGCGGCAACGCAGAAAATAAAGACTAACCTGATAGTATTGCTGAACTAATTGCAGGGAGTGCTATTTTGTAAATATTGCCATTTTTGTAAAAAGTGCTTAAATTTACAGTATGACCGTTCAATATTTAACTGATACGAAAGGTAAAAAAACAGGCGTTTTGCTTGCTATAAAGGATTGGGAGAAAATTCAGAAGAAACTAAATACGGAGGAGCTCTATGAAGATTTTCGAGAGTCTTTGCGGGAAATAAAATTGCATAAAGAGGGAAAAATAAAACTAAAAGATGCAAGCGAGCTTTTTAAATGAGCATTAAAGCAGTCCATGTGTCCAGTTTTGAAAAAGAGGACTAACAGCAAGATACCAAGCCACAATTCCCAAAATCAATATTGTTGCGCATCCATACTCGTGTGACGAAATCGTGCTATTATTATTTCCTTTTCTTTTACAAGATAGCTGATCCTAAAGTGATGCAACTCAAATGCACGATAATTATCAGTATTGTTGAGTTTGTTCTTATCCGGTCGCCCAGATTCCGGATTGGTAGCTGTCTGGGCAATTTTATACAGAATGTCCTTTTTTACTTTTTCTGCATTTTGCACTGAGCTTTTATGGATGTAATTCATCGCTGATTTAAAATCGACTAACGCTGCTTTATCCCAGTTTATTTTCCTTTTAACGGCTACCATTCCTTAGCCATTTTTTCTACTTCTTCGTGTGTGTAGTATTCACCCGCCTCTACGCGCGCAACAGCCTCATCAATTTCCTTATTGTATTCTTCAATACTTATGCCTGTGCGGGAATGGAGTTTTAAAAAAGACTTTATTACGCTGATAATAGTCTGCTTTTCATCCTTGCCTAAAAGAGGCAGGTAATTGTATATTTCGGTATCTAATGACTTTACTGCCATGCAGTTTGTTTTATAGATTAAAATTAGGACATTTTTTATTATCACTGCGCAGCAGCCGTTTTCTCAAACGGTCTTTTCACAAAGCCATTTCTCTTTTCCTGCGCTTCTTTTGCGGCCTTTATAAAGGCTACAAACAATGGATGCGGGTTTTCTACCGTGCTTTTATATTCGGGGTGAAACTGCACACCAATATAGAAGGGATGGTCTTTCAGCTCTACTATCTCCACAAGGTTTGTAGCGGGGTTTTTGCCTACAGGTATAAAGCCGGCATTCTCAAAGGACGCCGCATATTCATTATTAAACTCGTAGCGGTGACGGTGGCGCTCTGCTATATTCGTGCTGCCATATATAGCGGCAGTGGCCGAGTCCCTGTGCAGTTCGCACTCATAGCTGCCTAAGCGCATGGTGCCGCCCTTCATGGTCACCGTTTTCTGGTCTTCCATCATGCATATAACGCCCTGGTCGGTATCAGGGTCCATTTCTGTGGAGTGCGCCTTGGGCATATCCAGCACATTGCGTGCAAACTCTACGCAGGCCATTTGCATACCCAGGCAGATACCAAAGAATGGTATCTTATTTACCCGCGCAAAACGTATTGCGTCTATTTTTCCTTCTATTCCACGGCTCCCAAAACCTGGGGCTACAAGTATAGCATCGAGGTTGTGCAGCTTTTCCTTAGCGTTTTCTTTGGTCAGGTATTCCGAGTGAATGTTGCGTACTTCTACTTTGCATTCATTCATAGCCCCTGCATGTATCAGCGCTTCCAATATTGATTTGTAGGCATCCTGCAACTCCACATACTTTCCTATCAACCCAATAGTCACTTTGCTTTTAGGGTAGCGCAGCTTGTTCAGGAACTCCTTCCATTTTGTAAGGTCGGGTTCTTTTCCCATTGGCAGCTCCAGCTTTTCAAGGCAGATCACGTCCAGCCGCTCACGCATCATTTCCAGCGGCACCCCATAGATCGTATCGGCATCCAGGGCTTCTATTACTGCATCCTGCGTCACATTGCAAAACAGGGCTATCTTTCTTTTAAGATCTTTATACAGCGGCTCTTCGGTGCGGCATACCAGTACATCGGGCAGCAGGCCATGCTCACTCATCATCTTTACAGAATGCTGTGTAGGCTTTGTTTTCAGCTCTTTCGCAGCTTTCAGATAAGGTATGAGCGTGAGATGGACAACAAGGCAATTTTCCGTTCCCATCTCCCATTTTAGCTGGCGTACCGCTTCAATGTATGGCAACGATTCTATATCGCCAACAGTACCGCCGAGCTCCGTTATTACTATATCAAATTTATTGTCTTCGCCCAGCAGCAGCATACGCCGTTTTATCTCATCGGTGATGTGCGGTATTACCTGTACCGTCTTACCCAGGTATGCGCCTTCGCGCTCTTTGTTTATTACGTGCTGGTAAATGCGGCCTGTGGTTACGTTGTTGGCCTGCGAGGTAAATGTATTGAGGTAACGCTCATAGTGGCCCAGGTCAAGGTCGGTTTCGGCGCCATCTTCCGTTACATAGCATTCGCCATGCTCATAAGGATTGAGTGTGCCGGGATCCACATTAATATAAGGGTCGAATTTCTGGATGGTAGTGGTAAAACCACGTGCCTGCAACAATTTTGCGAGGGAAGCCGCAATTATCCCTTTTCCTAACGATGAAGTAACGCCACCGGTTACAAAAATATACTTTGTCATAACGCTCCTGTTTTGTAAAGACCGGTGCGCAGCTATGGTAATAATAAAAATTGGGGAGGTAGCTCTTGCGGTCGGACAAAGATACAAAGAATGCCGGAATAGCAGCGGGAAATAAACAGAAAATTAAAAACATGCTTAATTCCGGCCCACTTCCGGCTCTTCTGATAAAGAAGTTTCCGACTGCATATTTGTGGTTTCCAGGTGCTTATCTTTTTTCATCAGTCTATCCATCAGTTTTTTAGACATAAACGGCCGCTCAATGTAGAGGTAGAAAACAGCGGCAATAAGCATGATCGGGATTATGAGCAATACAAACTGTAGCAATAGGTTGGGGATGTAATAATTGGTAAGATGCACCTTGACAGTTAGCCTCCCAAGCATGGATATAACGGTATAATGAATAAGATAGGTGGTATAGCACATGCCGCCAATAATAGGTATGAATTTGTAGCTGAACACTTTTTTCACTGCCTCGTTCCTTAGTATTATATAGTACAGCAGCCCGATCATAAACGGAAAGAGCAGCGCACAAAGCAGCCCGATCATTGAAAAGCTATCTTCCCACCGGGGCATCAGGAACATGGCGATCAGGATTACCGGCGCCGCAATGGCCGCCCATTGTTTTTTGAAAAAATCAATGGCGAAACCGCAGACATAAAAATCGGCTATAAGCATCCCGATAAGGAAGTGTTGGGCTGAGCCATAAATACTTAAGAACGTAGGTGGGTAGAAGTTCTGCATCACCACGAAGAAGATAATAAGACATGTTATCAGGCATCTGCGTGCAGTTCTTGGTAGTGCCATTATCCGGAACAGGAACGGGGCCATAAGATAAAACTGTATCTCTATCTCCAGTGTCCAGGCTACAACGGTAACCAATGGGGTGTGGTGGTATATAATATCGTGGGAGTACACCAGCGAGGCCAGTAAGCTGGGGAACAGTGTATGGAAATCGTTGGTCCCCATAACCAGTTGCGCCAGGAAAATGCAGGTCATTACAATAAAGTATGGAGGCTCCAGCCGGGTAAGCCGCCTTACGTAATACTGTTTTAGCTGTATTTTCTTTCCGTGATTAATGTAGTGATGGGCAAAAGGGGTGCATAAAATGAAGCCGCTGATGGCAAAGAACAAAGGCACGCTCCTGTCGAAATTAGCAAACAGCTTGTTCAACCAATGGTAATCGGCAGGATCATCAATAAATTTTATACTTGTTTTATCTAAAAAATATCCCCGGATATGGAATAAGGTAACAAGGGACAAGGATAGAAAACGCATTCCGTCTATTTCGGGAAGATATAGCTGGTTGGTGGTAATACGCCTGAATTTATTAGCTAATTTGCTGATCATGTTGCCTGGGCGGTAAAGGTAGGCAAGAATTCAGGATAGTTCAATTGTTGAAAAACAGGCAACCGGTTCGTTAGTGACGTTGAAAAAATAAATACCACTATATGGCGAAGTTATTTTTCGTTTATGCAAGGCGCAAAATCCGCGAATAGTGAGCTATTTTAGGACTTTTGCAACGAAGCAGAAATGGAAAAGAACGAGTCAGATGGTGGTATTTATTTTTTCATCGTCACTTAGCTTAAAGTAAAGAACATAAGGTTGTCAGCTTTTTTCAAAATTGACATCGTGATGCTTGCGATATTGCAGGCCATGTTTACTCAAATGCACATTTGCCAGGTGCAAGGCTGTATAAAAACAGACGGTAACCTGCCAATCGGGATAATTTTTTATTTGCTGGTTTACGCAGGAAAGAAAAGCAAGGTTGCTTTTTGCCTGTAAAATGTGCTCTTCAAAACTTGCCAAAAGAAAATCAGGATTTAAGTATTTTATAATGGTTGGGAACCGGCAGATTATCACCCCTTTCAACGATCATTGTTTCCATATCAAAACCATAACCATGAAACTGCGCATTTATTTTTGATTCGGCGCGAGATAAAAGGTTTTCCTGCTGCACATTATTGTCCTCAATTTCAGCCCAAACCAGCACTTCGGAATCATTAAAATCAAAAGCCAGCTTATTGGGTAAGATACCTTCAAGACAATTTAAGAACTCAACAATTATTTTGCTTACAAAGTGCTGTTGTGTAATTGCTTTATTTGTTTTCAGTAGTTCGTCGATATTATTCCCCATTAAGTTTTTATAAAAACTTACCAGTTCCGGCGAGGCGGTATTGGTTTCAAGGGCCAGCTCATGTGTGCGCAAAGTGGCAATGAGATTATCAAACCACTCTGCACGTTCACTAACCGGGTTATTTACTAATGTGCTCTTCATATGAAATAATCCAACAAATTTATGCCAAAATAAAGAAAAGCTGCATGATTTATTTTCTGACATACTTTGACATATGATAAGTATAAGCCAGAGTGTTTGATCAACCTTAATTCTTCCTCCTATTCAACGACTGAAAAAATATTTATTACATTTACGCAGCAATAAGGAATAGGCCATTTCTATAATTGCATTGACTTTAATGGCAGCTACTACTATTAATAAGAATACATACGAGCAGGTATATAACCTGTCTGAGGATGAAGGGCTTTACTCGCGTGTGGGCCTTGTGATCTGTATTTTGGTGCAGCGGGGCATACTGGTGGCGGGTTTTAGCATATCGCGGGAACTGCTGACCCTGCATTATACCGGCTATAACAAGAACAGGCCGGTATGGGATATTAATTTCTTCGAGCATCTATTTTCGCAGGAGCCGCTGCTTACCGTACGTGAAAAGGTAAAGGGCGTTTTTACCTGTAGCAACCGCAACATGATCATTCCCGATTCCCTTTATGACGAAGCGGAGGCGAAAAAGTGGATGCGGCAGATCCATTTTATTGAAAAGAAGGACATAATAGAATCTTACCACCTGGAAGATGATAAGGCTAATTATGTGCAGGCCATGCCCTTGAGCATTACTGAGCTTATAAAGATCAATTTCAAGAAGTCGGTGGTACTGCCCATGCCCATTTACCAGTTCAGCAACACCAATAAGCAAAGCCTTTACCTGCAGTGCTGCATTACCGGCGACCAGGTATGTGGTACACTACATAATTATAGCCAGCTATTATGGCACAAAGTATTTGATTATGTATGCGCCGAAGATATAGCCTACGAGATCAGGCAACTGTGTATTGAGAACAATATCTCCCCGTCAAAAATTTCTTTGCGCTGCAACGCGCTAACTGCTGCTGAGTTTGATGTAGTCAATGAGCTTTCGCAATACTTCCCTGGCTTGCGGGCGGGCAATGGCCGAAGCATCAGCGCCAAGTGGGACGCAGCTATATACCTGGCACAACAACTATATGCATGCGTATCGTAGGGGGCACATTCGGAGGTAGAAGGTTTAGTCCGCCAGCCAGGATACCTGCACGGCCCACTACCGAGGTGGCTAAGGAAGGTTTGTTCAACATACTGAGCAATACCATAGATTTTGAAGGTCTTAAAACCTTAGATATTTTTGGCGGCACCGGCAGCATCAGTTACGAGCTGGCTTCGCGGGGCGCAGCAGACCTTACCCTTATAGAACGGGACCCAACCACTATTGATTTCATAAAGAAAACCGCGAAAGAATTAAACATTGCCGACAAGCTCCACATCATCCGTGGTGATGTGTTTAAATTCCTGCAACAAAGCACAGACCAGTACGATTTTATTTTTGCTGGTCCGCCTTATGCCCTACCAAATATTGACCAACTACCATTGCTCGTTTTTGAAAAGAATATGTTGCTACCCAATGGCATATTTGTGCTGGAGCATACGCCACGTAACGACTATCAGAAACACCCCTGTTTCCAGCGAATGAAAAATTACGGCACTACTGTATTTACATTTTTTACACAACCGCCTCAACCAAACGAATAATGCAACGCATCTGTTTATTCCCCGGCACCTTCGACCCCATAACCCTGGGGCACATGGACGTTATAGGGCGCGCCATAAACCTGTTCGACAAGCTGATAATAGGCGTGGGTATCAATTCCTCAAAGCAGCCCATGTTTACCGTAGAGCAGCGCACCGGCTGGATAAAGGAGATCTACAAAAACGAACCGCGCATTGAAGTAACGGGTTACGGCGGCCTTACCATTGATTACTGCCATACCGTGGGTGCGCAGTTCATACTGCGGGGCATTCGCTACATCAGCGACTTTGAATATGAAAAAGCTATTGCCGATATGAACCGTATGCTGGCGCCAGATATAGAAACCATATTCCTCACCTGCTCACCCACCTATTCCACCATCTCCAGCACCCTTGTTCGCGATGTTATTCGCAATGGTGGAAATGCAAGTATGTTTATGCCGGAAGAGGTGAAGTTTTAGGGGCAGGACAATCGCTTTTATACCTGACAAGGTGCAGACAAGTTCGTTATAGAACTAACATACGGGAAACCAGATTTGACAATTTTTTAAAAGTTGTCAAATCTAACACGCACGCAACTCACACCCCATGCAGCATAAACAAGTACCCTATTTCATAAATGCTTTTGTGCTGGTTTGTGCTATCCCCTTTGGAGCGATATTTGCGCTCGCCTCTTTTTTAGCAGCTGCCGGCGTTTCCTCATTTTTCTTTATTACGCCCATGTATATCATTACAAGGACAGCCGAACCAGCAATAATGCGGTAAACGCCAAATAGCCGAAATGTATGCCGCTGTATGTAGGTAATAAAGGATTTTACTACCAACAATGATATAATAAACGAAATCCCGCAACCCACTAACAAAATGTCTATGTTTGATGAATGAAATACTTCGGGTGTTTCTTTGTAGGTGTCATGTAACTCCTTTAACGTAGCCGCCGCCATTGTGGGTATGGCAAGAAAAAATGAAAACTCTGCGGCTACCTTCCTGTCTAATCTTGTTGCCAACCCGCCGATTATTGTTGATGCGCTGCGGCTAAGGCCCGGAAAAAGTATTGATAAGACCTGGAAGCAACCTATTTTAAATGACTGCGGATAAGTAATATCTTCTTCCTGGTGAACAACAGGCTTCTTAAACCAATTATCAACAAACAATAATACGATACCGCCTGCAACCGTCACACATGCGATAATTTTTATGTCGCCGAGTATATGCTCAATATGTTTTTTTAGTAACGCCCCAAATATCAACGCCGGAATTACTGCTATGACTAACTTAATATAAAAAGAGACTTCTTTAAAATTTACAAACTTCTTCCAATATAAGATTACGACCGCCAGAATAGCGGCAAACTGGATAACTATATCAAACATATTGCCGAATGGTTCCTTTGGATCCATTTGCATGATGGCTTTAACGAACTTAATATGGGCTGTTGATGATACTGGAAGGAACTCCGTTATCCCCTCTACTATGGCAATTACTACAGATTGTATCCAGGTCATAATTAGGGAATATTAATGTATTTGTGTGCTTGCAAAGATAATTGCCATTTTGGATGTTGCTTAATATATTCTATTAACATTGGAGTAATACTATCCCGCTTGCTCCATTCTGGTTGCAAGTATAGCTTACAGTCGGGGTTTACCTGGGCTGCGTAATGCTCGGCCCATGCTATGTCAGACTTGTGGAACACTACTATTTTCAGCTCATTGGCCATCTGTATATATTCTTCAAGCGGGGCTTTAAACTTTTTAGGGGAGAGCGTTACCCAATCCAGGTCGCCGGTGAGCGGGTGTGCGCCAGACGTTTCGATGTGTGCCTGGAAACCTGCCTTATGCAGCTCATTGCAGAGGGCTGTAAGGTCATGCATGGCTGGTTCGCCCCCGGTTATCACCGCGATCCGTCCTTCGTGTTCTGCGGCAATAGCAGCAATTTTCCCAACCTCCATAAGCGGGTGTGCCGCAGCGTCCCAGCTATCTTTTACATCGCACCACACACAGCCCACATCACAGCCGCCCAGCCTTATGAAATAGGCGGCTTTGCCGGTATGGAAGCCCTCGCCCTGGAGCGTATAAAAATGCTCCATTACTGGGTATGAGATAGGTTGTGTACTATTCAAAGTGGGAATGTTAGTATTTTCAAACGAGTGGAAATTGTAATTCTTTGTGATTTGTCCTATCTACCAATTTAGCAGACAGTGTCTGCTAAATACATACAGTTTTTTTTACCACAAAGGTCACAAAGGAAATTCACAAGGGTCACAAAGCTCACTTTGTGTCCTTTGTGGTTCAACTTCGTGTCCTTTGTGGTTATTTTCACTACCCTTGACCTGATGAGCAAACCTAATTACCAACCCCTATTTCGGCTTTTTGCTTCGCCGCCAGCAGGGTATTCTTCATCAGGCCGCAGATGGTCATCAGGCCAACACCTTTAGGTACCGGTGTAATATAACTGCACAATGGGGCTACATTATCAAGGTCCACATCACCCACAAGCCGTGAGCCGCTCTTTTTAGTTGCGTCGTCTATACGGTTTATACCAACGTCTATGATTATAGCGCCGGGTTTTACCATATCGGCTGTCACATACTTAGGTCGGCCAATCGCAGCAATAATAATATCTGCGCTACGGGTAATGTCTGCGAGGTTCTTTGTTTTGGAATGGCACATGGTCACGGTAGCATTCCCCGGGTTGGAAGCACGGCTCATGAGTATGGTCATGGGAGTGCCTACGATATTGCTCCTGCCTATTATCACACAGTGCATACCTGTGGTATCTATCTTATAATATTCCAGCATCAGCATGATACCATACGGTGTGGCCGGAAGAAATGTAGGCTGGCCAAGCAACATTTTGCCCAACGAGATGGGGTGGAAACCATCCACATCCTTACCTGGACTGATGGCGTTGATCACCGAATCACCGGATATATGGCCCGGCAACGGCAACTGAACAAGGATACCATCAATAGTATCATCGTTGTTCAGCCTTTCTACTTCGCTGATCAGGTATTCCTCGGTTATATCTTTCTCAAAACGGAGAAGGGTAGAGTCAAAGCCCAGTTCTTCGCAGTGTTTCACTTTAGAGCCCACATAGGCTTCGCTTGCCGGGTTATTGCCCACCAATATAGCGGCAAGGTGAGGTTTTTTACCGCCATTTGCCTGCCATTCTGTTACTTCCTGTTTTATCTGCTCTTTAATGTGTGCAGAAACTAATACGCCATCAAGTAGTTGCATAATGCAAATATAACCTAAAAGGGCTAATTGGTCAAGCCCACTTTATACTAATTCGGGAAGATGCACATGCTTTTCCTCGTACTCCTTTACTAAAGACAGCAATAAAGCCAGTTCGGTAGCCTCCGGCGTTCCTTCATCGGCATGAAAAATTGCCAAAGTACGGGTAACTGCCTTTTCGTATTCATCCTCAGTTTTTAACTCTGTCCAGTTCATTTGTGCCCTATTTTAGAGGTGCAAATTTATACTGCACAAGGGATAAATTCGTGAGTTTTCATTTTAATAGAAAAATCGAAGAACTGTCATGGTGAGCCCCGCCGAACCATGACATGCTGAAAATTGTGTTTGAGCTAAATCGAAGCTATCTACACAAATTTATCCCTTGCGCAGTATAGAATATAATATGCTATTTTCCACTTATATTCCGGTCATCCGCAGAATTTTGGCTTATCACGCCCATTTTCCGCAGTAGCCTCCGGTTTTCGCGTTTATGTATCAGGTTATAGGCAATAGCATAGATTACCGGCAATATGAGCAGCGTCAATATCGTAGAGGTTATCAGTCCACCTATCACCACAATTGCCAGCGGCTTTTGCGTTTCAGAGCCTATGCCAGTGCTTATTGCCGCAGGCAACAGCCCTATTGCTGCCATAAGAGCAGTCATAACTACCGGCCTTATACGCGAATGCACCCCATGTTCTATAGCCTTGTGCAGGGTCATTTTTTCATCTAAGTTTTTTCGGAACACACTTATGAGTATCACCCCGTTCTGGATACAGACCCCGAACAAGGCTATAAAGCCAATGCCCGCACTGATGCTGAAATTCATACGGGTAATATGCAGGGCAAGTATGCCGCCTATCAATGCAAATGGTACGTTCAGTATGGTGAGCAACGCGTCTTTGACGTTGCCGTAGGTAATGAACAATAAGAGGAAAATGGCGATAAGGCATAGTGGCACCACCTGCGATAACGTTTTTGAGGCACGCTGCGCATTCTCAAACTCGCCGTTCCATGTCATGCTATAGCCGTGCGGTATCTTTACGTTTGCCTGCACCTTTTTTTGCGCCTCGGCTATGGTGCTGCCCAGGTCGCGGCCACGGATGGAGAATTTAACCGGTATATACCGGGCATTATTGTCGCGGTACACAAACGACGGACCGGTAAGCACTTTTATATCAGAAATTTCCTTTATCGGGATGCGGGTATTGTCTTGCGTAGGCACCATCAGGTTTTCTATTTTTTCCTGTGTATTCCTGAATTCCTTATCGTATCGCACCCTGATATCAAATTTGCGCTCCCCCTCATAAAGCTGCGTAGCTGCCTTGCCGCCAATGGCCATTTCTATTACTGCGTTGGCATCGGCTATACTCACGCCATAGAGCGCCATCTTCTGCTGGTCCAGTTCTATCCTGAATTCCGGCTGGCCCAGGTTCCTGAGCACTCCCAGGTCTTCTACGCCCTGCACGGTTTTTAGCTGCCCCATAACCTCATCTGCCAAGGTATCCAGTGTACCGAAGTCTTTCCCCGAGATCTTTACTGCCAGCGACGCCGGAACCCCCGCAACTGCCTCTTCCACATTGTCCCTTATCGGTTGCGAATAGTTGTACAGGATACCGGGTATCTTACTCAACTGCTTATCCATATCATCGATAAGGCTTTCTGTGGTCACGCCCTTAGGCCACTGGTCTTTCTGCTTCAGGTCCACGGCTATTTCTATATTGAAAAAACCTTTAGGGTCGGTGCCATCAACTGTACGCCCCACCTGGGCCAGCGTATGCTGCACTTCGGGGAACTGTTCCAATATCGTCATCATCTTCCGGGCAATCTGGTTAGATTCATCCAGCGATGCGCTCATTGGTAACTGCCCTTTTACCCACAAAGCGCCCTCGTCCAGTTCAGGCAGGAACTCCGAACCTAAGAACCTTGCAGAGAAGAATGTAACAGCCATCACAGATATAGCTATTATGAGGCTGGTGCGCTGCCGCTTGTAAACCCAACGGAACCCCTGCATCACATACTTCTCAAAAAAACCAACAACGGGGTTGTGTTTTTCACGTACGTTTTTGCGCAACAATATGCTTGATAACGCCGGCACGAGCGTGAGGGTATAGATAAGGGCGCCAAGTAATGCGAAGCCGAGTGTATAAGCAAGCGGCGAAAACATTTTACCTTCCACTTTCTGAAACGCAAATATGGGGATCAGGCAGGTAAGAATAATGATCTTTGAGAAGAAGATCGCCTTGCCCATCTCCGTGCCTACGTTTTTAAATAACCCCAGTTTTGCCAGCTTATTAAACCGCTCCATGCCCACCTCTTTAGCCCGATGATCGAGGGCCACGAAAAGCCCCTCAACCATCACCACGGCGCCATCTATGATGATACCGAAGTCCACCGCCCCCATCGATAGCAAGTTGGCGGTCATGCCTTTGAGGCGCATGAGCATGAACGCGAAAAGCAGCGCCAGCGGCACAATGATGCCCACAATAAGCGTGGTACGCCAATCGGCCATAAAGATGAGGACGATGAGCGTAACGAGTACAATACCTTCAAAAAGGTTGTGCAATACCGTATGGGTAGCAAACTCCATGAGGGTACTCCGGTCATAAAAGGGTACTATTTTCACGTCTTTCGGCAGCACATTCTCATTAAGCTCTTTCACCTTTTCGTGGATGCCTGCAAGCACCTGCGCAGCATTCTCCCCTTTGCGCATCACAATGATGCCTTCCACCACGTCTTCATCCTTATCGTGCTTCACATCGCCCAGGCGCGGCTTTTCAGTTTCGGCCACTTCTGCTATGTTCTTTACGAGAATAGGCACGCCGTTTATTTTGGTCACGATAACGTTCTTTATCTCGTTTATATCATTAAGCAGTCCTATGCCCCTGATAATAAATGCCTGTCCGTTCTGCTCCAGCACGTCCCCACCCACATTTATGTTGCTTTTAGATACAGCATTATAAACGTCAAGTGGCGTAAGCCCGTAGTTCATTATCTCATTCGGGTTCACGCGTATCTCGTATATCTTTTCGCCGCCGCTGAAAGTGTTTACGTCCGCAACGCCGGGTACCGATTTAAACTGCCGGTCCAGTACCCACTCCTGTATCGTATTCAGGTCGCGTATGTTTTTTGTCTTGCTCTCTAATGTATATCGGTATATTTCCCCGGTAGGCCCGTATGGAGGCTCTATTTCCGGCGATATGCCATCCGGCAGGTCGGCATTACCTATTCTTGTGAACACTTGTTGGCGCGCAAAGGCATCATCAATATTGTCGTCAAATATCAGCCGGATATACGAGAGGCCGAAGCACGATGTGGACCTGAGATTTATCTTGCCTTGCACCGAATTCAGCGCAGTTTCAAGGGGAATGGTTACGAATTTTTCCACTTCCTCTGCACTGCGGCCCTGCCACTGGGTAATGATAATGATCTGCGTATTGGTTACGTCCGGGAAGGTTTCAATCGGTGTGTCCCGGTAGCAGATATACCCGATGACTGCAAGTATTGCCGTCATAAAAAACACAAAATATCTGTGCCGGAGCGAAAAGTATATTATTTGCTTAATGAATTTATTCATGGACTAAATGGTTTGTGATGCAATACAGAACTAACGTTGAATACTATTCAACGCTCAATAAGAATCCACAATTTACACCTAATTTCAAGAGATATAAGTGCAGTTAAAAATAATTAACCTATTGAATAAAACAAAAGCCCACCTCGTTGAAGAAGCGGGCTTTTTGTACGCAAATATTCTAAAGATCAGTTTACAGCGCCTATACGTTTCAGCAACTTCCTGTTCTCCCGCTTATGGATAAGGTTATGCACCATTGTATAGATAACCGGCAGGATAAGCAGTGTAAGAATTGTTGATGTGATAAGCCCTCCTATAACTACTGTCGCAAGCGGTTTCTGGGACTCCGACCCTATACCCGTGCTAAAGGCCGCAGGCGATAATCCGATAGCGGCCATCATGGCCGTCATCACCACAGGGCGCACCCTTGATACCACACCCTCATGGATAGCTTTCTTCAAGGGCATTTTCATAATGTCCAGGTTATGCTTGAACTGCGAAATAAGTATGACGCCATCCTGTACACAAATGCCTGCCAATGCTATAAACCCTATACCCGCAGAAATACTAAAATTCATGCCCCTGATGTGCAGCGCAAGAATGCCGCCTATCAATGCAAAAGGCACATCGATCAACACAATAAGCGCATCTTTTACATTTCCGAATGCTACGAAAAGCAAAATAAAAATCATCAGCAGGCAGATTGGCACCACTGTTGCCAATGTATTCTGAGCCCGTTCCTGGTTTTCAAACTCGCCATTCCATGCCACAGAGTAATCGTCAGAGAGTTGTAGTTTTTTCTCTATGGTTTTCTGTGCCTCCTGAATTGTTCCGCCCAGGTCGCGGTCGCGAACACTAAACTTCACACCTATGTAGCGGGTGTTTTTATCCCTATATACAAAGGCAGGGCCGGTAATGATCTTTATATCGGCTATGTTTTTCAACGGCACCACGTTACCGTTGCCGCAGGGCACAATAAGATTGTTTATCTTCTCGTCATCGTCTCTGAAATCTTTATCATAACGAATCCGGATGTCGAAGCGCCTGTCATTGTCATATAATATGGTTGCGGCTTTTCCTCCCAGCGCCATCTCTATTATCGAATTTGCATCGGCGACGTTCACGCCATAC
The DNA here is from genome assembly GCA_013288445.1 of Bacteroidota bacterium. Classification (GTDB taxonomy): domain Bacteria; phylum Bacteroidota; class Bacteroidia; order Chitinophagales; family Chitinophagaceae; genus Nemorincola. The sequence goes on along the minus strand of JABDBX010000002.1, from coordinate 42,442 downwards.
AAAGCCATTTTTTGCTGGTTCAGCTCTATCCGGTATTCCGGTTGCCCCACCACTTTAAACTCTCCAAGGTCGGTAACCCCTTTTATGCCTTTAAGGATATTCCGGGCCTCCGCTGACTTTCGTTCAAGCGTATCTAAGTTCGGGCCAAATATTTTTAACGCATTTTCTGCCGGAACACCCGCTATCGCCTCCGCTACATTATCGCTGATGGGCTGTGCAAAGTTGAAGATCACTCCGGGGAAAGCAGCCAGTTTCTTGTTCATGTCGTCCACAACCTCATCCATGGTCATCTTGCGCTTCCATTCGCCCTTGGGGTACATGGATACGGCAAACTGCACGTTGGCAAACCCTTTGGGGTCGGTTCCATCATTTGTGCGGCCCACCTGTATCAACACCTCCTTCACTTCAGGGTACTGCTTCAGCACGCTGTATATCTTCTGCGAAACATCGTAAGACTCCCCGAGAGAAGAGCTGATGGGCATTTGCGCGGTTATCCATAACGCACCCTCATTGAGCTTGGGCAGAAATTCGGTACCCAGGAAGTGCGTGGACGCAAACGTAAGCAGCATGATGGAGAAAGCGGTGATAACGCTTGTCTTAGGGAACCTGGAAATGTACCTTGCCGACCTGTCCACCAATTTCTCCAACCCTATAACCATAGGGTTGTGTTTTTCCCTAACATTCTTTTTTAGGAGGATACTGGCAAGAGCGGGAACTAATGTGAGCGTGTAGATCAAAGCCCCGAGCAATGCAAATCCAAGTGTATAGGCCAGCGGAGAGAACATTTTTCCTTCCACTTTAGTAAAAGCGAATATGGGCAACAAGCAGGTAATGATGATCAGCTTTGAGAAAAATATAGCCTTCGCTTTGTCCACAGCCACATTTTTAAATGCGCCCAGCTTTATCAATCTATTGTATCGCTCCATACCCACATCCCTGGCCATGTGGTCCATTGCCACGAATATGCCCTCCACCATCACCACGGCGCCATCTATAATGATACCAAAATCCACAGCGCCCATAGATAGCAAATTGGCGGTCATGCCTTTCAGCCGCATACAGGTGAACGCAAACAACAGCGCCAACGGAATGATAAGCGCCACAATTAGCGTAGTGCGCCATTCGGCCATAAACAGGAACACAACAACCGTAACCAACAATATACCTTCAATAAGGTTGTGTATCACTGTTTCCGTACAAAAATCCATTAATGTGGTACGGTCATAGAAAGTGCTGATCTTCACATCTTGCCGGGCAAGGACTTTATTCAGTTCTGCCACTTTTTTGTGCAGCAGATCTAATACCTGGCGCGGGTTTTCGCCTTTACGCTGTACGATGATACCTTCTACAACATCGGGTTGGTCATTTCTGCTCACTTTGCCAAGCCTCGGCGCAAAGCTCTCTCTTACATCAGCCACGTTCTTCACAAGAACAGGAACGTTATTTATGTTTGTGATGATCACGTTATTGATCTCGTCAATGTCGTTGAGCAACCCGATGCCCCGCACCACAAACGCCTGGCCGTTACGCTCTATAACATCACCGCCAACATTGATGTTGCTTTTATTCACGGCGTTGAACAGGTCGAGAGCGGTCAGGCCATACTTCAGCAGCAGGTTCGGGTTCACGCTGATCTCAAATATTTTTTCCTCACCGCCAAATGTATTCACATCAGCCACACCTGGCACTGATTTGAATTGCCGTTCCAGGAACCAATCCTGTATGGTAGTGAGCTCACGCACCGATTTGGTGTGGCTGGTTAAGGTATATCGGTATATCTCGTCCGTTGGGCCATATGGCGGCTCTATTTCCGGTTTCACACCATCTGGCAGGTCCACATTCAGTATCCGGCTCAGCACCTGCTGCCTGCCGAATCCGTCTGTGATACCATCATCGAAAATGATGACGATGTAAGAAAGCCCAAAGCACGAAATAGTACGCAGGCTTGTTTTGCTTTGTACCGAATTTAATTCTGTTTCAAGAGGAATGGTTACGAGTTTCTCTATTTCTTCGGCGCTCCGGCCTGCCCATTGGGTGATAATGATGATCTGGGTATTCGTTACGTCCGGGAATGTTTCAATTGGCGTATTGCGGTAACTTACGAAACCGATCACGGCAAGAATGGCAGTCATAAAAAATACAAAGTATCTATGACGCAGTGAGAAGTATATTATTTGCTTTATGAGCTTATTCACGATCTGTAGATTTTTAACAACATACCGGTGGCAATCAATTTATAGCCATAACGATCTCCGTTAACAGCCAAGTAATGCCCGGTACTGATTGTTCAGTTTAATAAAATGGATGAATTCCGGAATGGTAAATACCGGCTCAAGAAAGTATTAGTGACGTTGAAAAAATAAATATCACTATATGGCGAAGTTATTTTTCTTTTATGCGAGGCGCAAAATCGGCGAATAGTGAGCTATTTTAGGACTTTTGCAATGAAGCAGAAATGGAAAAGAACAAGTCAGATGGTGGTATTTATTTTTTCATCGTCACTTCAGAAGAACTACTGTGCGGTTAACTGGTTAAAAATGAGGATCTGGTTTTTCGTTATAAGCCTGTCGCCTACAGCCGCACCTTCGCTGATAAATGTTCTGGCGCCTACCGTTTTCAACACTTCCACCTGCGCTACTTTCAGGTCGCTGTCGTTCTTGTACACCACCACATAGTTCTTACCCTCTTGTGGTATAATAGATGCAGTAGGGACACAGATAGCGCGGCTGCCCTCTTCGTTGGTCACCATAACCTTGGCAAACATATCTGGCTTCAGCAGCATATCCTTGTTATCCAGGTTTATGCGCACCTTCATAGCCTTGCTCTGGGGGTCCAGTACCTGGCTTATCTTATCAATTTTGCCTGAAAAGACTTTGTCCGGGTAAGATAGCGGCAGCACCTGTACAGTATAGCCTTCCTTTATCTTGGAAATGTCCGCCTCATACACATTTGCATACACCCATACATTTTTAAGGTCGGAGATGGTAAAAAGGTTATCCCCCATATCCGGGCGGATGAATGCCCCGGCAGTAACTTTCTTCTCCACTATATAGCCATCTATCGGCGCCGTAACCACGTATTTACCGCCCTCACTGGTTTTACCTCCGCCATTGATGGTTATTAACGACTGTACTTTGTTTTTTGCGGCAACTGCTTTTTCATAGTTCTGCTTTGCCTCATTGTATTCCTTCTCGCTGCTGATGCCGCTTTTGTAGAGCGACTCTGTATTGTCCATTTGCCGTTTTGCTATAGACAGGTCGGCATTGGCGCTGTTCAGGTCACTGTAGTTACCGGCCACATCTGCGCTGTGTATTACGGCAAGCACTTGTCCCTTGCTTACTTTATCGCCCAGCGAGGCCTTAGCCTCTACTACCTGCCCACTACTGCGCGGAAAAACTTTCACTACATTGTTATCGTTAAATGCCACTACACCGCTCAGCGAAAGCTCATCAGATATATTGCAGTTCTGCACCGTATCTAACTGGATCATGTGGCGCATGGTATCGCTCAAAATGAATTTTTTGCTAACCTCTGCGACCGGTTCTTTATGCTCACATGCGGTAGTTAGTACCACGATGCCCAGCAGGATAAATAATATGGTTTGTTTCGTCCTCATTATAAAAATATTTTTGATTGTTAGTTTATTATGTCCACTCCTACTATATCGTTAACGTCTTCTTTTGCCAGGCGCAAATTCAGTATTTGCTGTAGCTGCTGCTCCCTTATGTCCTGGTAGTCGCTGAAATAGTCGAGGAATTCTATCAGGCTTATCTGCCGGTTATTATAGCTCTCCGCAATATTTTTCTGTAGCTGGTAATATTCGCTATAGAAATGTGCGTTGCTCTTAGAACTAAGCTGCACCGTGAGCAGCAATTTCTGGTAGGCATTCAGCACATCATTTTGCAGTTTCTGCTCCGCCTGGGTCACAAGGGCTTCTTCCTGCTTCACCTGGAAGTGTGCCGATTTTATGTTGCCCTGGTTCCTGTCCCACAATGGCAACGGAAGGGAAATGGAAAGGCCGTAGTAATTAGGCGTATAGTTTGCATTCTGGTCAAACTCCGGCCCAAAGGTCAGGTCTGGCGCCGACAGCGCCTTTTGCAACCGCAGGTTTTGCTGGTTGTATTGCAACTGGTACACCTCCTGCTGGTAGTCTGTATTGTTATGCCTGGCGCTATCTACTAATTGCAGCACATTTAGTGTGGGCAGTGCAGTGCTTTCGGAATCAGTCGCTGCCGGCAGTATGAATTTATTGCCGGTAACCTGCAAAACCGTTTTCAGCTCGCTTTCGGCGTCATTCATATCCTTTGCATTGTCGGTAATATCCTGCTGCAGGCTTATAGTCAGTGCCTGCACACGCAGGTATTCTTTCTTGGCAATATTGCCGGCGCTTAGTTCCTGTTCCTGGGCATTCATCAGCTTCGCAAGGCGCGCCATATTTTCGCTATACAGCCGGGCTTTGCCCTGTAGTTGCGCTATAGTATAGTAGTCTTTTATGAGCGTGGCACGCAGGCTGCGCAGCACACTTTTGAACTGCCATTCAGCCAGTGCCACATTTGTTCTTGCCAGGTCCACCTGCTTGCCGCGCTTGCCGGCGGTTTTTATCAACTGCTGCACCTGCACATAGACCTCCCCTTGCGGATTGCCCGAAGCGTCAGTGCCATGCTGGAAGAAATGCCCGTTGGTATATACGTTCTGGTCGGTATTCAAAACAGGGTTATCCCATTTTTTGGCCTGCTCCACGAGCGCCTGGCTCGATTGGATATTGTAGTGCTGCGCCAGCAATTGCAGGTTATTGTCTAGAAATATTTTCTCGGCCTGCTTTATATCCAGCCTCAAGGTATCTGGCGCGGCCATTTGGCTGCCATCCTGGGCATATGTTATATTCGATTGCAAAAAATACATGCAACATAGTGTGCATATACTTTTTGCAAGCATTTTATGAAGCATGCAAATAAGTTTAAGTAAATGTTAGTCAGAAATTGTTATAAAAAAGTAGTACCACGAAGGCACTACCCAATAGATCAACACGACTTGGGGGGTGGGGGATTTATCTCTTCGAAAAATAAATAATTGTAGCTTTCAGAGAGATGGACTGAATGCACCACGGGAATAATTGCGTTATAATGAAAAAGACCTGGAGACTGTAATATGCCCTCGTAAGAAACATACTTTGGAACATGTGTTTTCCGGCTGGTATTATTTTGCGATGATACCGATGTTTGCACGGTAAGGTCGTGTAAGTTCTGGCGGGTTGCCTTGGTAAATACCGAAGGCGATTCGGGATTGGGGTTAAAATGCATCACAGACAGGCTATCAGGCTCATCGCTAAGCAAATACCCGCATATAAGCAGGAAAATGCCTAAAAACTGAACGATATATTGCTTTACATGCGGCATGGGTACAAAACAGGATGCAATATTAGCGATAGAAAAAATAAAATTGTGTTAATTAATGATAATGCTTGCGGTCAGACCTCGGTCCTTTTCTTCCCGGTTGTTAGAAAATCGAACTATGAACTAGGCGCAATACTATAGCTTTGCATATTTACAACGATTATGCAGGTAAAACACATCATACAAACAATAGAAAAAGTAGCCCCGCCCATATACCAGGAAAGCTACGACAACTGCGGGCTGCAGGTGGGTAACCCGGAAGATGAGGTGACAGGGGTATTAATATCGCTGGACGTTACGGAAGCTGTATTGGAAGAGGCCATTCAGCGTGGTTGCAATATGATCGTTTCCCATCACCCCCTTATTTTTTTCGGACTGAAAAGAATATCGGGGCGCAACTATGTGGAGCGGGTGATTCGGAAGGCAATAAAACACGACATAAGCATTTATGCAGCCCATACCAACCTGGACAATATGCACACCGGCGTCAATGCCAAAATTGCTGAAAAGCTACAGCTAAGGGATATTTCCATCCTATCGCCCAAGGGCAATACCCTGAGTAAACTATACACTTATGCTCCGCTCAGCGCTGCCGAAAAATTACGTGAGGCCCTGTTTGCGGCCGGTGCAGGCCACATCAGCAAGTACCGCGAGTGCAGCTTCAATACTACCGGCACTGGCTCCTTCCGGCCGCAGGAGGGCGCTAACCCGGCAATTGGCGAGGCCGGAGGCAAGCGGGAATGGGTGGAAGAGGTGAAAATAGAAGTAATTGTAGAAAAGCATATAGAGGGCGCTGTAATGGCGGCATTGCGAGCTGCGCACCCTTATGAAGAGGTGGCATACGAGCTTATTCCGCTGCCCAACGCCAACCAGCACATAGGGGCTGGTATGATCGGTTATACCCAAAACCCGGTGATAGAAGACTACTTCATGGAATTTCTTAAAGACAAAATGAAAGCAGATTGCATCCGTCACACTGCATTCCTTAATAAGCCAATAAAGAAAGTGGCCCTATGCGGTGGCGCAGGGAGCTTCCTGCTCAAAGATGCCATACAGGCGGGGGCAGATATATTTATCACCGCCGACTATAAATACCACCAATTCTTCGATGCAGAAGGAAAAATTATCATAGCTGATATAGGCCATTACGAAAGCGAGCAATTCACGTCTGAAATATTTGAGGAAATACTTAAGAAAAAATTCCCTACATTTGCAATCCTTTTATCAAAATTGAATACCAATCCAGTAAAATATTTTTGCTAATGGCCACAGTAAAAGACTTTTCGGTTGAGGAAAAGCTCACCGCCGTCCTTGCGTTACAAAAGATCGATTCTAAGATAGACGAGATCAAAACCATGAAGGGCGAATTGCCAATGGAAGTTAAGGACCTTGAAGACGAGATCGAAGGGTTGCAGACCCGCGTTAATAATACTGACGCAGAGATCAACAGCATCAATACCTTCATAGAAACAAAGAGCAACGCAAAGAAAGATGCGCAGGCCCTGATAAAAAAATACGAAAAACAGCAGGACAACGTCAAGAACAACCGTGAGTTTGAGGCCATCAACAAAGAAATGGAGATGCAGGAACTCGAGGTGAGGCTTAATGAGAAGCACATAAAAGATGCTACTTATGAGCAGAAAGACCGTACCAATGCACGCCTGAAAACTGAAGAAAAAATTGCAGCAGTAGAAGAAGCCCTTGCTATAAAACGCCAGGAACTGGAAAAAATATCTGCCGATACAGAAAAGGAAGAAAAAGTGCTGCTGAAAAAGTCGCAGGAAGCTAAGGAAAAGGTTGACCCACGTTTGCTTTCGGCTTACGAGCGCATCCGTTCCAGCTACCGCAACGGCCTTGCAGTAGTGCCGATCCTTCGCGATTCATGCGGTGGTTGCTTCAACGTTATCCCTCCACAGCGCCAGAGCGAAATTCGCCAGCACAAAAAGATCATCGTATGCGAACATTGTGGCCGCATACTCGTTGATGCCGACCTTAACGACAAGGTGAACATCAAGGGATAAAACATAAAACCAAATGCCTCACGGCAGGTAAGGAACGATGACAAAATAACTCCGGCAACTTGCCAAACTTATTTTGTCATCGTTCCTAAATAGTAAAACAGCAGGGCGTAAAATTTTCTACGCCCTGCTGCTTTACTTATATGCCTAAACGTCAATGACAGCGGCACAGTACCGGCACTAAAGCTCATAACTATAACCAGCCCGCTGCCCGACCCGGGCCGTAGGTGGCGCGGCAACCATATGTGAACTGGCCAAAAAAATCCCGCCAACATAAGAATAACTTTACTTATTTTGCTATCCTTATGAAGCATTACCGTTTTTTTATCTTGTTACCGGCAACGGCACTTTTATTGATCATTTTATTGCAGAATACTTCTTTTGCGCAGCAGGCAGCGGCTATTCACTACACTAAGAAAGAAATAATGGTACCCACGCGGGATGGGACAAGGCTATTCACACGCATATATACACCCGATGGCATTACTACCCCGCTGCCTATATTGCTGATGCGGTCGCCATACATAGACTGGAACATAGGGGTGCTGAGCCCCGACAAGGATAGCTATGTAAAGAACCTGGCTGCCGAGGGGTACATATTTGTTTACCAGAACATAAGGGGCAAGCAGAAAAGCGAAGGTGAATTTATAATGGAGGGCGCCTTTAATAAAACGGACCCACGGGTGATAGACGAAGCATCTGACACCTACGACCTCATAGACTGGCTGCTGAAAAACACCAATAATAATGGCAAGGTAGGCCAACTGGGTATCTCGTATCCTGGTGAACTGGCGCTGATAAGCGCTATAAAGCCACACCCCGCGCTAAAGGCGGTATCGCCACAGGGCACGGTGGGCGACTTTTTCTTAGGCGATGATTTTTTTCATAATGGCGCGTTCCGGCTATCCTTTGCGTTTGAATACTCTTATGGCGAGGAAGCGATAAAGGGCGATACTTCCTTTCCCTTCCCGATGTATGACCTGTATGATTTTTACCTGAACCTGGGGTCGCTGGCGAATGTAAACAAGAAGTATTTCCACCGCCAGATACCTACCTGGAACGACTTCTTAGTGCACCCGAACTATGATAAATACTGGCGTGATAAGGCGCCTGTAAACTACTCAGACACGCCGCATGTGCCCATCCTGCATGTAGGCGGCTACTGGGACCAGGAGAACATGAACGGCCCGGAAGCCCTGTATGCCAAAATGGAGAAGTACGATAAGCGCAATTATAATTACCTGGTGCTGGGCCCATGGAGCCATGGCCAATGGTCGGACTCGGCGGCTAACTCTATAAGCGACTACAAGATGGAACGGAATACGGCTGATGACTTCAGGGAGATCCAGAAGGCGTGGTTCGACTACTGGCTGAAGGGCGTAGGCGATGGAAAATTCCCGGAAGCAACTTGCTTCCAAACCGGGTCTAACGTATGGAAAACCTATGCCACATGGCCCGATAAGTCGGTAAAGCCGGAAAGGCTGTACCTGGAAGAGCACAAAAAGCTATCCTTTCGCAAACCAACGCCCGATGATAACGGGTTTGACAGCTATGTAAGCGACCCGGCAAACCCCATTGTATATAGGGTGAGGCCGATAGAGGTGACCTACTCTGATAGCTCTGACTGGGACCGATGGCTATCGGAAGACCAGCGGTTTGTGGACCACCGGCCCGATGTACTCACCTATAAGTCGGACACGCTGGACGCCGACCTGACGATAACCGGCGATGTGGTGGCCCACTTGTTTGCCAGCATCACCGGCTCTGACGCCGACTGGGTGGTGAAGCTCATAGACGTGTATCCCGACCTGTACAAAAAGAAGCCCGACATGAGCCAGAGCGAACTGATGATAGCCGAAGATATCTTCAGGGGCCGGTTCCGGCAGGGATTTACCACCCCGCAGCCCATACCATCTGGCAAGGTGGAGGAGTACAAGATAGGGCTGCACGAGGTGAACCATGTGTTCAAAAAAGGGCACCGCATAATGGTGCAGATACAAAGCTCCTGGTTCCCCGTATTCGACCGCAACCCGCAAAAGTTTGTACCCAACATATTCCTTGCCACAGAAAAAGACTTCATAAAATCGACACAGGAGATATACCGCAGCAAGCAATACGCCACCTACATAGAACTACCGGTAGTAAACGAGCCGGGACGGCTGAGTGTGAAGTAATTTAATGGCTGAATAGCTCAATGACTTAATTGCTCAAAGCCCTTGGCGTTTGCGCGGAACGCGTTTCGTTAGGGTGTTTGGAAAGGCTATGAAGTATGGAAGCTCTGGAAACAGCAGATATACCTGCTTTCATGTCATCCGGAGTCTTTTTAACTGTAACGTCCCTTGTATATGCTATGTGCAATAACGATTTTAATTTAAACAGCGTCTTTAGCGCATATTTGAACCGCTCTACGATCTCCTGATTCTTGCTGATTGCAGTTATCTTCTCGTCAATTTCCACAAAAGCGGTAATGATCTTATCCGTCTGATCCTTCAGGTCTTTGATCGCAGCTTTGCTTAAAGCAAAAATATGATTGTCGAACCCTTCGACTGATAAAATAAGGTCTGCAAGGTCTTCGTTAAGGCCCTGCGACGTCACAAGACTATTTGAGTTGCCCTGATTGCCAGTTTGCCTGATTATTGGCGCCGCCTTCTTTTGTATGTCTAATGTATGTCTAAAGTAAGTAACATGCTCTGCAAATATAAGTTTATTTTAGAACTTAAAGGGGTCAGTTTCCATGGTTTAAATGTGTCACTTTACCTAACCTGCCCCACTGATCCTCCTCCGCTGAAAAAGCTACGGCGGACCAAGAAAAAATGTTTTGTGGATAACTAAGTATTATCCTGTCTGTGCTATGATAATCCTGTAGGCTATTGTAGCGGTTGCTCGGTTTTTGGGTGACCCCATTGGTGACCCCATTTTGGGGGTGTGTTCCGCCGTTGCTGAAAATAGCTAAGGCGGACAACGGGGGTGAGCACTTTTTTACCACAAGGGTCACAAAGGAGACACAAAGATCACAAAGCCTACACTCCTTCCTCGCAAAATTTGTGCCGGTTATGGTGTGGCTGGGGGTGAGATATTCACATTTTGAGGCGAGGTCTTTTATAAATTGTACCTTTTCAGTCTATTTACCCAAGATTCTATACCTCAAATACGTCATAATAAATGATGAAGCATATTGTGCTAATTCTTTCCTGCGTTATAACGGCCCACCTGGCTATGGGGCAGAACAGTTATGAGCAGGAGCCATTGTTCCCCGGCGCCGACTTTACCCGGCAACAATTGACGGCACGTGTGAAACAGCAGCTTGACAAAATAGACTGGCAGCATGTAGAACGGACAACTGGAGGCAGCAGCGTGCTATATACCATACCTGTGATAATTCATGTTGTACACAATTATGGGCCTGAGTTGCTTCCGGATTCAGTTTACGTGAAGCTAATAGATACGATAACGACGTATTTCCTGAAAAGGAATGCAGATACGGCAAATATTATAGACAAGTACAAACCTATTGCTGCAAGCACACAAATTGCTTTCAAACTGGCAACCATAGCCCCGGATGGCAGCCCCACTAAGGGTATCGAACACATATTCTCATACCTCACTTATAATAACTATGAACAGGCAAAAGTGAACCAATGGCCACAGGAACGATATCTGAACCTATGGGTGGTAGGCAATATATCGGGTGGCTATGGCTGCATTGCCTATAGTCCGGCATTCGCAGCATATTATCCATACTACGATGGCCTAATGTTAGCTTACTATCCATACACATTGCCCACACCTAGCCGTTATGAACGCCATTTTGCAATTTATTTAAACTTGCCATTTCCATGTGGCTCTTCATGTATTGATGCGGACGGTATACCAGACACACCTCCATGCGCCGGAGGATATGTTTCTTGCGGTGCCGTTTATGACACAATCTGCGATACACAAAACAATCAAAACATAATGATAAATAATGATGTATGTGCGCTTATGTTTACTTATGGGCAGGGTCTGTATATGCAGTATATATTGCAGATCGACATTGGTAACCGAGACAGCCTCGTGACTCCTCACAATTACACTGTTACGGGAATGGGTAATCCGGTACCGGATCTACCGCCGGTCGCTGATTTCAATATAACGAATTCAGCTAACCAGCTTTGCCGTTTTTTCTGCCAGGGCCAGCCTACCGTGTTTCGTAATTATAGCTGGAATGATACCATTACCGGCGTTGCATGGACGTTCTCTAACGATGCAACTACAGCAACAAGCATTGCCAATTCTGTGTCTAATAAATTTCATGAACCGGGCTGGGTAACGGTATCGCTTGCCGCAACGGGCAATAATACGGGCACTACTATGCTTACCAACGATCATGCACTTTACATAGCCGATTCCATACCCACACCGGCAACGGGCTATGTGCAGGAGTTTGGCGACAGCACAGCTATGGCTAACTGGCCGATGTTCAACTACTATAGTAATAATTTTCAGTGGCAGCAAGGCAATGCAGGGTACTATGACAATAGCTGCCTTATGTATGCAGGCTATGATGCCCGCCCCTTCCCTGTGAATATGAGTGGCGGCCCTGAAGGCGATTTTGATGATGTTTTTACCCCTGGCTTCGACCTGAGCGGATTTTCCGGCCCCTGCTTTCTCAATTTTATGTCGTCTGGCGCCACGCTTACGCCGAAAGCAAAGTTTATGAATGACAGCTTAGAGATATCCTACTCCGTGAACGATGCCAGTTCGTTTGTTACGCTCAAGACACTCTCTAAAGACCAGTTATTGAACAAGGGTACTGTGGCAGGCCCTTATACACCATCTGGCGCCAGCGACTGGGGGGCACATTCCATAAGCCTGCCGCCGGCAGCACGTAAAGCATATACCATTTTCCGTTTCCGATACCACCCCGGCGCAGATTCTACCGGTATGAGTACAGGTAATAACTTTTATTTAGACCATTTCAACTTCAACAGCAACCCGGAAAGTCTTGCCAATATGGTTGCGAACGGGCAGCATGTAGCATTATATCCCAATCCCACCCAGGGTAGCGCCTTAGTGACCATAAGGGATAACATGCCTGGGCAAGTTGCGACCGTAATTGTTACGGACGTTACCGGTAAAGTCGTCTATAAAACAACCTACACGGCAAACGGGAATTATGCCGACGTGGAAATTCCAGAAGCTGTGCTAAGTGCGAAAGGCTTATACCTGGTGCATGTAATTACAGGCACAATGAGCGAAAACCAAAAACTGATTGTTTACTAAAGTCTATACTATGCGCATCAGAGCTACGCTATTCTTCCTTCTGCTGTTAGTATCGGCGCCTGTTACGCTGTTGCTGGCCCAAGGGGCGCATTGGTACACCCCGCTCAATTTCGGGTTGATACCCATGATGCCGACTGCCGGCCGGTATGACGATATATTCTTCATAAGCCACGATACTGGCGTACTTGTATCTTCTTATGGAATGATCTTTAAAACCTATGACGGGGCAGAACACTGGACACTGAAGAAAGCGGTATCGCCGAGTGCCTACTTCAGAAGCGTGGAGTTTTCGGCAGACGGGCAAACAGGCATAGCCGGGACATTGACGGGGCAAGTATTCCGTAGTGCCGACCGGGGTGAGACCTGGGATGATATTTCAACCAGTATACGCGACACCAGTGTGTACTCAGGATTGATCTGCGGGCTTAGCCATGTGGGTAATATTTTTTACGGAGTGGGTTATTGGGGTGGCACGCAAGCCCACTTTTACAAAAGCCTTGACGCTGGTGTTTCGTGGGGTGTGACATATCTCGATACTACCCTGGTCACCGGGCTTGTCGATATTGTGTTCCTATCGGAAAATAAAGGCTTTGTTTCGGGATGTCGCAATTATACCGGAAGCAGCGGGCTTGAAAGTGTGGTCTTGCGCACTCTTGATGGGGGCAACACATGGACAAAGGTATTTTCGGATACCACCATAGGCGGCAGGATCTGGAAATTACAGTTTGTAGATTCGGAATTTGCTGTAGGTTCTATTGAGCCGATATATAGAGACACGGTAGCCATGATACGGTCAACAGATGGCGGCAATACGTGGCAGATACATGGCGCAGGCACTGTAAACGCATGGACAACTGGATGGGGTACGCAGGGCATAGGGTTCCTGAACAGGCAAAAGGGCTGGCTGGGCGGCTACTACAATGGCATGTTTGAAACCAATGATGGCGGTATTACATGGGATACCCTGAATATAAACGAGGAGTGTGACCGGTTCTTTCTCATAGACAGCACATTTTACGTTTCAGCTAATACGGTATATAAGTATGGCAGTAGCGACCCTCCCACAAAAGTGAACAACCCCACAGCTCCCGAATTTCTTCATAAACTTTACCCGGTAGTACCGAACCCCGCTTCCGGGATAGTGAGTATCGCGTTCGACATTAACGCGCACCAGACTAATACCGTGCTGGAAGTAGTGAACATTGACGGGCGAAAAACCTACCCCATAATGCACGGCCCTTTAAAGCCCGGGCATTACGAATATACATGGGATGGAACAAGAGAGCCAGCCGGCAATTATATCATTTGGCTCGGAACGGATGAGATACCGATGGTGGAGCGTTTTACGGTGGATCATCGCTGAAATGTATTGGGAAGATAAGTAACGAGGTCTAAAGGACCAAAATCGGTGTGAATATTGTATTTCTGCCTTTACGAGGAAGAAATATTATTTTCTGACTAACTTGCGAGTGAATGGCAGATAAAGCATACATAACTCCTAAAGTTCTTAAGTGGGGAAGAGAATCTTCTAGGATGACTATTGAAGTTGCTGCTGCGAAAGTTCATGTAGCTAATGAAAAACTTATAGAGTGGGAGGAAGGACTGAGCTTACCAACAATCAGGCAAGCAGAGACACTAGCTAAGGCTTACCGCAGACCATTTTCACTTTTTTTCCTGCCAGAAATTCCACGTGATTTTCAACCTTTGCAAGATTATCGAAGAAAAACCGCCAAGCAACTTGGGACTGCCTCAATTTTTATTATACGGGAAATTCAACAGAAGCAAGCTTGGATAAGCGATGTTTACAAAGATAACAATCAACAAACATTACCCTTTGTGGGAAAATTCTCCTTAAAAGACCATCCCATAACAGTAGCCAATGATTTATTGACATTTCTTGATATTAACCCGTTGAACTATTCGTCTGATAATCCAATAATAGAATGGATAAATAAGGCTGAATCAAAGGGGATATTTATTTCTAGAACCAGTTTTATACATTCCCGGCTACTTTTGGATAGTGATGAAATACAGGGGTTTGCCATTGCAGATGTATATGCGCCATTTGTTTTTGTAAACTCAGATGATTGGAATGCTCCTCAGTTATTTACAATCGCCCATGAATTGGCGCATATATGGATTGCTGCTTCAGGGATCTCTAGTGAAATTGAACCTGATTTACACGGGAAAGGCAAATTTGATCCTGTGGAGCTTTTTTGTAATGAGGTTGCAGCAAATGCATTAATGCCGGCAGGAATAATGAATGGTATAGATGGCAAAATATTTACCAGTAGCGCTGAAGTTTTTAAAATATCAAAAAAAATGGGTGTCAGCTCTTATGCCTTTTTGGTTAGGGCGCTTAATTTGAAACTCATTTCTGCGGAAGTATATCGGAAATTAAAACAGGATGCAGATATGGATTTTCAGGCTTTTCTTAAAAGAGAGGAAGAAAAGAAAGCTCGGCAGAAGGAAAAAGAGGGTGGGCCTAACCCATACTTGATAAGGCTAAATAAAAACAGTCGGTTGTTTACTCAAATTGTAATTGATGCTTTTAGAGGTGGGTACATAGAACCGACCCAAGCAAGTTATCTTCTTAATACGCAAGTTAACAAGTTTTCAAAATTTGAGGCACTCCTATACAGATGAGCACAGCGCAACAGAAATATTGTTTAGATGCCAATGTCCTTATACAAGCTTGGCAGAAATATTATTCCCCAAGATTTTGTCCGGATTATTGGACTTTGCTGAATGAATTGGGTATTAACGGAGTGATTTTTCTTCCCCAACATGTATATGAGGAGATTGTCAGAACAGAAGATGATTTATCAACTTGGTTAAAGTCCAGCAATATTCCAATTCACGCTATTGATGAAAGAGTTACGTTTTTTTTAAAAGAGATGTTTGCCGCAGATCCATCACACCAATATTTAGTTGACAATACAAAGCAGCGTTCTTTGGCAGACCCATGGGTGATTGCTCATGCCATGAAGGAAAAAGCTTGTGTCGTTACAAAAGAAGAAAAGGTCACAGCACTGAACACTAATCGAATTAAAATCCCCAATGTTTGTGATAACATGAAAATTAAATGGCTAAATGATTTTCAACTTATAGAAAAATTAAAAGTTCATTTTACATGTGCAATACGGTAAAAAATGTGAGTATTTTGGGTAATGATATAGTACATTGTACCAAAATTAATTAGAATAAATATTTTAAAACATATTTGTTAAGATACTTGGTTGTACCAAAATAAGATTATATCTTTGTGTCACAAACAAAGAGAATGAACACAGAATTTAAATCTTTTGCTGCAATGATGACCGCCTTACCTACAGATGCAGCATGTAGGGAGTATTTAGAAATGAAGCGTTGGAATGGCGTACCTGTTTGCCCACATTGCGGTGTGGCTGATGCAAACCATTACAAGTTGAATGTAAAGGGTGAATTTAAGGGCATGTATAAATGCAAGGCTTGCAAGGAACGTTTTACCGTTACCCTCGGTACTATGTTTGAAGGTTCGCCTATCTCATTGCGTAAATGGTTTATTGCAACCTATATATTTTCAGCACATAAAAAAGGGATAAGCAGCCACCAGCTTGCAAGGGATTTGGACGTAACACAAAAAACGGCTTGGTTCATGCTCCATAGGTTGCGTTTGGCTTTCAGCGATACCGATAACAGCCTATTAGGTGGCGAAGGAGTTATAGTTGAAGCAGATACTACGCTGGTGGGCGGAAAGGCCAAGAATATGCATACAAAGAAGCGTATGGACACATTCAACCCTAAGCGTGGTGGTTCTGGTCTTGGTAACAAAACCGTAGTGGCTGCTTATGTTGAGCGTTCGGGCCGGGTACGTATGGACGTTGTAGAAAAGCACGAAGTAGAAACCGTACAACTAAAAGAGAACGTAGATACTGCAAGCGTATTAATGACCGATAGCGCGAACAACTATAAGAAGGTAGGCAAGGAATTTGCTTTCCACGGTGTTGTTGACCATGAGAAAGAAGAGTATGTAAGGGGTCACATTCATACCAATACTGTAGAGGGCGTATTTAGCTTATTTGACCGTATGGTAATGGGCATTTATCACTTTGTAAGCCCTAAGCACATGCAAGCGTATTGCAATGAAAGCGCCTTTAGATATAACAGCCGTAAGGTAACCGACAAAATGAGGTTTGATATGGCACTCGTAAAAACTGGTGGTGTGAAATTGGAGTACAATACCTTAATAGCAAAGTAGCTTACATTTGGTTTGGCGATTAAATGTAAAACGGCACTCAATATTGAGTGCCGTAACTTTTTTGTATATTTGTATAGCCAAACCAATAATAATGTAAGCCCTTTTTATGGCTTATGAAGCGCGGAATCCAAAGCGATCTTTAAAGAATCGACTATTTTATGATACTGATTTTCAAAACCTTTTAATTTCAAAATTTCAGAATTGCTTACTTGTTGTATTGAGTCTGCTTTTTGTAATTGTGATGATAATGTGTCTTTATGAATTTCTCGCAAAGTATTAATACCGGACAATAACAACCCTGCTATAGCAACACCCAATGTCCACCTAAATACCTTTTTGAGAACGATGTTTGTTTCCTTAATATTTGTATTTGTTGTAATGGTGGAATCGTTTGATTTTTCAATTAGGGGGTTTAGCTTTAGCTGCCATTCGGCGTTATTAATGCTTGCCAACCTTATAATTTCATTTTCCTTTTCGGTTCGCTTAACTTTGTCATATTCTTGTTTTTCCCACTTTTTATATGCTTGAATGGAGCCCATTTCCTTTAATCTGCGACCTTTTAGGGTTAATTCTTGGTATAGCTTGCGAGTATTATTTTTGTTGTTAAATTGAATATCGCTTCTGTATATCATATATCCATAATCCTGCATAAAAACAAAGGCTTTAGCAAGTAGTGTATCGTCATACTCTACTGCCATTTTTACCAAATCAGCAGATTTATGAATTTGTAACGCTAAGAAAGTTTCTTCTTCAAAAGGCCCATATAATGGCATGAATTTAAGAACTGAATTTATAAATTCGACAACATAATCCCTATGCATTTCGTCATTCAAATCGGGTAAATCCCTTACGTATGCATCTCCATCCAAAGTAGCACGATAGTGTGTTCCTTGTATTGGTGTAGGAACAATGACAGTACCCACTTTAACGGGTGCGTATATTTTGTGTTGTCCTTTTTCTATGTAAGGCATCGGGCCGCTTAGCATTTCTGAAATTAAGTCCTCTAAATCCGCTTTCCATGCAGCGTAATTTAATTCTGAATATTTCTTTTTTAAGTGATCATGAATAAATTCAATATTTTGGTATGAATTGGGATACTGACTTAATGATAACCATTTTAAAATGGCATCCTTCTTTTCTTGCTTTGTCATTACATTTAGTTTGGCGTTCTAAATGTAATAAAAAGCCAATACTAATTTATATCAGTTGCAAATACGGTAAAGTGTTGTAAATTTGGATTATGTCCAAAAAGACCACCATAAGGAAAGAAAAGCGGGTCATGTTAACAGACCGGGAACTGGTCGAAAAGTACGAAGCAGGGCAACAGCCTATATCAGAAATGATAGGCGTACTACTTTCCCGGCCTAATCCCAACGCTCCAGCTAAGACTGCCAAACGCCCATAATTCGCGCTGTACAGCCTGTGGATATAATGTCATTTTGTCGGTACATTCAAATATATCATTACCGTATTTTGTTTACTGTCGCGCGATGTTCGGCACTCTTTTTGCTGTTATATGCAAGGAGAAATCCACTCAATTCATGTAATATGTTATGTGCTTTTCAAGAAAGCCTTATCTACAAATGGGGTCACCAATGGGGTCACCCAAAAAATGACTGTAGGCTGCAATGCCATACAGGCATATCATAGCAAGGATTGGATAATGCGAAGATATCCACAATTATTTTTTTCTTCGTCCGCCGTAGCCTTTTCGGCGAAGGAGGATATAGGTTGTGGGATGAGTGCCCTGTACGAGAATTGCAGGTCAGAAGATAAGACCTGCAACGGCGGGAAATGGCTCACAAACCAAACTGTCTACGATCCCGCGACTACTCCCGGATCGCTTTCAGCGCCAGGTGTGTTGTGCCTGATAGCACTTCAATGTCATAAACACCTGGCGGTAAGTTTTCGGCGTTTATTACGTCCTGGTTCCGTTGGGTATGCACTACTTTTCCTGTGGCATCTGAGACAAGGATGTTATAATCATTGGGCTTGTCGTTTGCGAAGGTTAGTTTCCAGCTATGCGCGGTAGGATTGGGGTATAGCTGCACCCTTGGTATGCTTATGTTCGCAACGCCGACGGGCTTCGGCAATGGATGCACCAGATCGCATTCCCATATTCCGCGGCCATAGGTCGCGGCCCTCACTTTATAATTGGTATAGTTGATGTCAATATCATCAACCATTACATTTGGCAGGCCTGTATTATATATAGACCATGTTCCGGCATGGGCAGAGTCGGTATAATATACGCCGATGTCTGTGCCCACAAAAAGAGCGCCCGGAGTGCTGCTGTCTGCGGCAACAACGTTGGCTGGCAAATTTGGCATATTGTAGCTGATATTGTTCCAGTTTGTGCCACCTGTGGTACTCACGAAAACTTTCTTGCCCGTTTTATATCCCGACGTAGTTACATAGACAAGCAATGGGTTTTTATAGTCGATCGCGATGTGGGTTATAGCCAGTGAGTCGGGCACGAGGTTGCCGGTAACGTCTGACCAGGTTGCGCCCCCGTCAAACGTCCTTAATATGGTTTCATAATCTGCGGCATAGATCACATTGGGGAATGCAGGCGCCACTGCCAGTGAAATAGCGCCGTAGTGGAACGGAAAGGATGGGGTGAGATTAATAAAGGAGCCGCCACCGGTGTAAGAAGCAAAAATGCCGGGCATACCATAGTACACCGTATCTGCGCTCACGGGGCTAAACGCCAGGGGGGCCGTCCAGTAGCCGCCCCCGAATGTAACCCTTGTAAATGTGGCGCCCCGGTCGTACGAGATAAAAATATTGCCCTGCTGCGTTGATGCCAGTTGTATATGATCATCGCCCGAAAAAATAGCGCAGGCCATACCATCGCCGAGCGGCGCATTCGACGTGAGCCAGTGTGTGCCATCGTTATAAAAGGTTTCGTTGTCCTGCAGCCCCGCAAGCATCACATAGGGGTTTTGCCGCGATGAGCTCATGCGGTACACCTGCGATATCACCAGGCCATTACTTATGTTGGTCCACGAATTGCCGCCATCGTGCGTAACGAAAATACCGCCATCGTTTCCTACATAAAAGGTGGATGGGTTTATTGGGTTGAAGGTGACACAATGGTGATCCACGTGCACAATTCCCAAAGAGTCGAGCACATACCAGTTAGTGCTGCCATCGGGCGACATGCCCATGTTCAGCCCGGATGCGAAGAGAAATTGCGAATCGGCGGGAGATACGCCAAGAACGGTGCCATAGAATTCATTGCTGGAAACCGGGCTTGGTGGCGTGAGAAATGTAAAGGTATGCCCCTCGTCGTGCGACACCACTAAGCTGCCCTCACTCCAAAGCCATATATTTTTGGGCGAAACAGCAGAAACAGCAATTGCAGCGCTGTAGCCCACTGTAATTAATGCCGGACACTGCACGGCCCAGGTTTGGCCGGCATTATAAGATACTTTCAGGTCGGCATTATTAATGGCATAGATCGTGTCGGGCTGAAGGGGGTGAAATTCCATTGCATACACATGCCCCGAGTCCACGAGCGTCCATGTGGCGCCGGCATCGGTCGTGCGGTAGGTACCGTTGCGCGAGGAGGCAATCAGGATATTCGGGTTATTCGGCTCAATGAGCAGCCGCTGAATAATATCGCGGTCGGACTGGAGGTAGCTAAGCCCGGTAGTATGCCAGGTGCTACCGCCATCAGTGCTTTTCATAACCCCGGCAGAATACAAACCGCCCCAGAAGATATCTTCATAATGCAACGCCCCGCCAGCCAGATACTCATCGCCGTTACCATCGCCGGTAGCTGCATAAAGCGTATCCGTGTGACGGGGATTTACTGCGATATCGGCCACGCTGAGCGATGGGAAATTATCACTGTTGGATGTCCATGTAGCGCCCCCGTTGTGACTGACCCACACACCACCGCAGGCCGTGCCCACATAGAGTGTATTTGTGTCCAGCGGATCCAAAACCACACAGTTTACCCTGCCGATGCCGTTATACCCCGGCGGCACATTTACCGGGCCAAGAGATTGCCAGCCCGATACACTGGTAAGCCGCTGTGTGGCGCCAGACTTAGGTTTTATTTGGTCATAGGCTCTTATCAGTACATCGGGCCGGGGAAGATTGCCAGACGGATAACAACGTGGCTCGGCAAGATAAAACCAGCGGTTAAAACGTTCCAGGTCATTGTCATCGCCCGTTTCATTTTTGTCCACCGGGTTATGCACCACCGACTCCAGAAACTGTTTTTTTATGGAATAGATATTTTCGGGAGCCGTACCAGGTATCGGCTGTGCCGACACGGATATCACGCCGAACAAAAATGCGGAAAGAAGGGTTATAGTGCGCATTATAATTCATATTTTAAGTAAAGCTACCAAATAAGTTGATGATTTATATAGGTACATTTCAAATCTTCGCGTTAAATAGTTAGCGCGAGTGACCTGCGCTGTCAGTGCCGAGCGAACATCCCCTAACCCCAATGTCGTTTATTTAAGCAACTATGGCACTATCAAAGACACATTCAACCCCTGCGGGGTTGGCGTTTGTCAACATTCTCCGCCGGTTTCACCGGCGGCTATTCAAATTGAAGTCCTCCGGACTTCCTTAACTAAATGACGTTCCCGCTACCCCCCTTCAATAACGCACAAGGCTTGCCCGCAAGGGGGAATTACCATCACGAAAAGTCAGCTTCGATTCAACTATTTGACAATTTTGATTGGGGTTCATTTTTAGGCCTGCAACGGCTGAAGTGGCTGAAAACAAAAAGGCTCATAAACCAACCGGTCTATGAGCCCTAAATATTAAACCAGAGTAATACTAAATATCAATCTTTGCGTACTTGGCGTGGGTTTCTATGAACTCGCGGCGCGGGGGTACTTCGTCGCCCATGAGCATGGAGAAAATCTCGTTGGCATAGGCGTCGCTTTCTATGGTCACGCTTTTTAGGGTGCGGGTATCGGGATTCATGGTGGTATCCCATAGCTGCTCGGCGTTCATTTCACCAAGACCTTTGTATCGCTGTATGGCTACGCTGTCTTCCTTGCCGTTGCCCAGCTTGGCTACCGCTGCAAGGCGGTTTTCTTCGGTCCAGGCATATATCTGCTCCTTGCCTTTCTTCACAAGGTACAGTGGTGGCTGCGCCAGATATACATAGCCCTGCAACACCAGCTCCTTCATGTACCGATAGAAGAAGGTAAGTATGAGGGTGGCAATGTGCGAGCCATCCACGTCGGCATCGGTCATGATGATGATCTTGTGGTAGCGGAGCTTGGTAAGGTTCAGCGCCTTGGGGTCTTCCGGGGTGCCCACGCTCACGCCCAGGGCGGTGAACATGTTTTTTATTTCCTCGTTCTCGTATATTTTGTATTCCTGCGCTTTTTCCACGTTCAGTATCTTACCCCTGAGCGGCAGTATGGCCTGGTAGCTGCGGTCCCGGCCCTGCTTGGCGGTTCCGCCGGCCGAGTCCCCTTCCACAAGGTAGAGCTCGCACTTTTCGGGATCGCGCTCAGAGCAATCGGCCAGCTTGCCGGGCATTCCGCCCCCGGTGAGCACGCTTTTGCGCTGCACCATTTCACGGGCTTTACGGGCTGCTGCGCGTGCCTGTGCCGCAAGGATCACTTTGTCTATGATCATCTTGGCGTCCTTGGGGTGTTCTTCCAGGAAGGCTTCGAGTACGCGGCTCACGCATACGTCCACCACGCCCATCACATCATTGTTGCCCAGCTTGGTCTTGGTCTGGCCTTCAAACTGTGGCTCAGGTACCTTAACCGAGATAATAGCGGTAAGTCCCTCGCGGAAGTCATCTCCAGTGATCTCAACTTTTGCTTTTTCAAAAAGCTTGTTCTTATCGCCATAGGATTTGAACACGCGGGTAATGGCGCGGCGGAAACCGGCCACGTGCGTGCCCCCTTCTATGGTGTTGATGTTGTTTACGTAAGAGAAGATGTTCTCGCTGTAAGAGGCATTGTAAGAGAGCGCCACATCAACCGCTACGTTTGAATCCTTGTCATGGGCTTCCACAAATATGGGTTGCGACAATAGCGGGTCGCGCTTGGCTTTTGAGTCGAGCATCTGCACAAACTCTATTATACCCCCTTCGCTGTAAAATGTTTCGGTAGGCAGTTGGCCTTCTTCGGTCATTTCGCGGGCGTCTATCATTATGATGCGCACACCCTTGTTCAGGTAGCTAAGCTCGCGCAGGCGGCCCGCAAGGATCTCGCGGTTGTAAATAAGGTCTTTAAAGATCGTCCCGTCCGGGTGGAAGTGAACCATTGTGCCCGTATGTTCAGACGTTTCGCCCGTTTCGCGTACCAGGTACAGCGGCACGCCCTTTTCATACTCCTGCTCAAAGGTCTTGCCTTCGCGCCACACCTTTACATGCAGGTGCGAACTGAGTGCGTTCACGCAGCTAACACCCACGCCATGGAGCCCGCCAGACACTTTGTAGCTGTCTTTATCGAACTTACCACCGGCATGGAGCAGGGTCATTACCATCTGCAGGGCAGATACACCTTCCTTGGCGTTGATGCCTGTAGGTATGCCACGGCCATCATCCACCACGCTGATAGAATTATCGGTGTGAATGGTGACCTTGATATTTTTGCAGTACCCTGCCAGGGCCTCATCAATAGAGTTATCCACCACTTCGTACACCAGGTGGTGCAGCCCGCGGATGCCAATATCGCCGATGTACATGGACGGGCGCTTGCGCACCGCTTCCAGACCTTCTAATACCTGTATACTATCCGCGCCATAATCGGCGGGCATTTCCAAAACTTCATTTTCAGTATTCATACTATTCAAAAACCGAACTGTTTATTGCTTAGAGGAAAATGTTAAAACGCTAGCTCAGGTGCATAGCGAAAACTCATTATTAAATTGAGTTTTTAACCTTACAAAAGTAACGAAAAAATAGCATTTAAACAACAAAAATGCGGCGATAATTATATTAAAAAACAAGTAGAAATCCACAAATGGGGATAAAAATATGAGTGTGGTCAAAACACTATTGGCGCACTCCCGATAAGCGAGAGATTAAATATGATTGCATTGTTATTTTAAGTGAAAATTATCTATTGCTCTGACTAAGGTTGGCAAGTAAGTGATAAACCAGGACGGTAGTTTATTTGATGAAGCGGCTGAACGCACGTTACCATTGATAAAATTTGCTAAAAGAATGTGCTCACCTGTTGTATCAATTATTTGTATATTATTTACGGCATCCAGGTGCTGCTCCAATTTCTGCAGATTACCATAAAAGTTATCTTCAATTGTGCGACGATCAACCCAATGCCCCCCTTCTTTTGCACGTTCAACAACTCTTACCTGGGAAGCATCAGGACTTTCCAATCCAAAGAAAATCAGGGTTACTTCATATCCATTTGCTTTGAACTTTACAGGAGTATCCCATGTACTATCATTTGTAAAATGTCCCTCGTAAACATAATTAGCTCTTTTGGCCAATGCATCGCCTAACTGCTCTTCAAAAGTTTTTACAGTAAATTCCAATGCTAATTTGTTCACTTCTTTTGGCGCTTGAATAGTTTGCCATAACTCATTTCTTTTCTCAATAAACAGCTTAGGAACGATGACAAAATAAAGTACACCATCTTACTTGTTCTTTTCCATTTTTTCTTCGTTGTAAAAGTCTTTAAATAGTTCACTATTCGCAGATTTTTACGCCTAGTAAAAAAGAAAAATAACTTCGCAATATGGTGTACTTTATTTTGTCAACGTTCCTTATCACCGTCAAAAACCGAACAGCTATTTTTGATATGGAGCGGAAGATAATTTGGTCCAATAGTAGATTTGCCCGCACCATTTGAACCCGTAATAATGAATAGTTCCGGCATCTCAGGACACTGAAAACCTCTTAATGATATTATTTTTTTCAGGAGAGGACAACTCGCGAATGACCGTAAAGTCACGATCGCGAGGTGACTTTAGAGTCACCAACATGATGCGTCCGTCCGGGTATTCAAGGTAGCATTCGTTACCCGGAAGGTTTTTGGAATTAATCATAAAAGGCAATCCTTTAGAGTGCTTAGATTCCCTAAGCCGTTTCACGGCATCATTGCCTCTCTTTTCAATTTCTTTTACAGTACCTGTTTGCATTAGGATTGTAGATTACCAACCTATCAAAGGTACGATTTTTTCGCATTTTCAAATTGGCAAAAGAAAACTAAAACCCAAAACCAATGCCTAATTCTCCGAATTCGGCTACGGTTTCGTGGGTCTTCAGCATGGCGGAGAGGAAGCATTCTTTTAGTATGCCATGCTCTTTCTGGACGAAGTAATAGTGGCCGCCAATTTTTTCATAAACGGGTTCTATTTTTATGGCAGATTGTTGCAGGTAGTACCCGACCTGTAATACAACACTTATGCGGCCCAATAAAAACTCGTTGCCAGCAAATACGGCGGTTTTGTAGGAATTGGCGGCTTCGCGACCGGGGTCGAGGCCGTTATTGCGGAGGTAGGCGTAGATGCTCTGGTAGTAGGCATAGTCGAGCCCGGCAAATACCTTGTTCTTGCTCCACCAGCGCCTGCTCACATAGCCGGAAGCGATGTAAACCGGGTAAAGCGGCCCACCATGCGTGTAGCTGGAGATATAGGCCATGCTGAAACGCCCCTGAACGAGCCACCTGTTTTTGAGCGGCGTAAGTTTGCGCACGATATGCATAGGCTGGGAACTTACCGGGGAATAACGGATACCCAGGTGGGCCCCAACCATGTTTATGCCGAGGTTTGGCTTGTGGAAAGATGCATCTGAAATGTGGGTGATGTTAACGCCAGTTTGTACGTCCCAATGAGGGTTTATGTGATACTGGAGATCGGTCATGACCATAGCAAAGTCGTTGATGTGGCTACCTATGGCTACGTTTATGGTGTCAACCGGGGATGTGCGCTGGTAGCGCCTGGTTACGTAGCCTATGCCATCGCCCATCCTGATGGTCCATTCTAATTTCTTGCCGCTGACTATCGGCAAAATGATATTGGGGTACAAGCCAAAACAACGACCATATATGGAATCAATACCGTAGTTGATGTATGCAAATGCGATGCCGATGGTGGGATAGTGCCGGCGTTGCTGCCATTCTTTCTTTCCGTAGGTGTGCGTTACGAGGTCTATGTCGAGGCCTGTTGTTAAGGCTGGGATGGGCAGCGTGAATTTTGGTTCGTGTTTGTACACTTTGCCCAATATTAGGTTTGCTTCCATCCCAAAACCTGACCAGGGCGGGGTGGTATCCTGCGTTGCGTCCTGGGCCGAACAAGGAAGGACGACACATGCCATTAAGCAGATGGATAATAAAAAATTAAATCCCAGGTTTCTCACTGGGCAAATATAATTGAAGGGGGCAGAATAATGAGTTATCCGGACGCCCATATTGTGAACTCTGGGCTAAGCCATGACAACATTCCGGCTGTCCCCGACCTGAAGGCCAATGTCGTTTAGTTAAACAACAATAGCACACTCAAAGCCACATTCAACCCCTGCGGGGTTGGCGCTTGTCAACATTTCCCGCCGGCTTTCCCGGCGGCTATTCAAATTGAAGTCCTCTGGACTTCCTTAACTATACTATACGCCGGATTAAAAATGTGCACTGAATTAAAAAGCCTGGAAGGCTTTAATGTGAATAGCTCCGGGTGAAACCCGTAGTTTTCAGGGTTATATCAGTTGAACCCCGCCGGGGTTCAATAATCACATCTATTTTCCCACCGGTTTCACCGGTGGCTATTCATCATTTAAGCCCTATCGGGCTTGCCCGTTTATCATTGCACAAACTTATGCGGCGAGAAGTATAAATGACTTTGACATGAAGACCTGAGCTATTATTTGTGAGATTTACCAAACAAACGTAGTTCGATACCTTTGGCATCGGTACTTATTTTGTATTAATTTTCCTATAAACGTTTGATGCCTTCAGCATCCTCGGAGTGCAATTATCCCGAGGATCCGGCATTTATGATTAAGTGACGATGATAAAATAAATGCCACCATCTGGCTTGTTCTTTTCCATTTTTTCTTCGTTGTAAAAGTCTTTAAATAGCCCACTATTCGCAGATTTTACGCCTCGAAAAAAGGAAAAATAACTTCGCCATATAGGGGCATTTATTTCATCAACGTCACTAATCTTGAATGAAGTATTTATAATATTTATTTTAATGCAAAAATTTAAAATATACAGCGTATTTTGTCGGGTGATGAGTAGGTTTTTCGTACCTTTGGGTCATGCGCCGTATAGCAGCCGTATTAATAAGGTCTTTTTTACAAGGTCTTTTATTATTAAGCCCCATTGCCATAACCGGTTATGTACTGTATAGTGTATTCACCGGGGTTGACAACCTGCTGCCTTTTATCCGGTGGAGGGGTGTGGGTTTTGCTATCATTATATCGGTGGTGACGGTGGTAGGCTACCTGGGTACGAGGTTCTTTATAGGTAAGTGGTTGTTCGACTCGTTTGCGTACCTGATGGAGCATACCCCTGGAGTTAAGTATATATACTCATCGGTACGGGATGTAATCAAGTCGTTTGTAGGCGACAAAAAGCGATTTAACAAACCTGTGTGGGTGTGTGTGAATATAAACCCGGAAATTTGGCGGATAGGATTTATGACACAGCGCGATATGACCAACTTCGGGCTGGAAAAGAAGGTGGCGGTATATATGCCACATGCTTATGCGATATCGGGTTGGGTAATTGTGACGGAAAGTAAAAATGTAAAACCCGTAAAGGAAATGACAGCCGGAGAGGCGATGAAATTCGCGGTAAGCGGCGGTATCACTATAGTAGAAGACGAAGCAAACAATGCAAAGAAAGATCAACTTTAACGCGGGGCCATCAGAACTGCCGCCCGAAGTGCTCCATGAAGCATCGAAGGCAGTAAGGAAATATAATAATACGGGGCTATCTATACTGGAGCTTCCACACCGTAGTAAAGATTTCCTGGATATTATTGAAGAGAGCAAGGGGCTGATACGCGAGCTTTGCGGTATAGGTGCCGAATATGAGGTGCTATGGCTGCATGGCGGCGGGAGAATGCAGTTCTGTATGATACCCATGAATTTTTTGCCCGAAGGGGGCACTGCCGGATACATAGACAGCGGGCACTGGGCCAATGAGGCGCTTGTATATGCTACCAGTTATGGAAACGCGGTGGCTCTTGCATCGTCTAAGGATGATAACTACAGCCACCTGCCTGTATGGCCTGCTACACAACCCAAAGGACTGGCGTATGTTCATTTTACCACCAACAATACAATAGCCGGCACACAATGGCATACCATACCCAAGAGCAAGGCGCCGCTGATAGCTGACATGAGCAGCGATATATTTTCGCAAAAGCATGACTATAGCAAGTACAGCATGTTTTACGCTGCTGCACAGAAAAACTTAGGCGTTGCGGGAGTAGGGCTGGCTGTTATCCATAAGGATATGCTGAAGCATGTGGCAAGAGAAATGCCGCCCATGCTTAGCTACAAAGCACAGGTAAAGGAAGATTCCATACTAAATACGAGTAATGTCTTTGGTGTTTACGTTTCCCTGCTGATGCTGCGCTGGATAAAGGAGCGTGGGATAGACACTATTGAAGCGGAAAACAAACAAAAGGCAAAACTGCTCTATGACGCCATAGACAGCAGCAGTGTATTTACGGCGCATGTAAAGGAAAAAGCCCATCGTAGCTTAATGAATGTGTGCTTTACCGCCAATACACCGGAACTGGAAAAATTGTTCCTTGCACTTTGCGAGGATAGGGATATTACGGGGATAAAAGGCCATCGTTCTGTTGGCGGATTCCGGGCATCGATATATAACGCGGTGCCATTGGAGTCTGTGGAGCGGCTGGTGGAGCTGATGACGGGATTTAAGGGGTAGCCTTATATATTGAACTACAACAAAAATTAAAACCGGGTCTTCCGAATATCGGAACCCGGCTTTTTTATTTTGGAAAGAACGAATGGGTTCAGGAGCTCCATAGGGCAAACGAATTAAAATTGATAAACCCGAAGGGGTGATATTATTATAGCTGACGAATTAAAAACGCCGATAAACCCTGAAAGGGTGACATTATTTTTCTATGCGTGAGCGGATAATGCCACCCTTTCAGGGTTCTTTCGTGACTTGATATATTGTTCTATAATAATGCCAACCCTTCGGGTTTACAATAGATACTAAATCAATTGAATATTGGCATTTTAATGCGTTTGCCCCGAGGAACACCTAATGATCTACTACTACCTCACTTTTCCAGGTTTTGCCCGGAGCTATAGCATATATAGTATAGACCCCTATTGGCAATGTCATTTTTACAGGCGTCAGCGTGATGGTTTGTACAGTAAACTCCATTACTTTTTCTCCAGCTACATTGATGATGGTTACTCGGGCTTCCTCATTAGCGATGTCTGGTAAAGAAAGCGTAAACGAACCATCGTTTGGGTTAGGCCACACAGTCACATCGCCGTATTGCCGCATTGCCACATTGCCTGTCCCTTCATTGCACGCCGAGTGTGGCAGCACCGTAAGCGGGAACAGCGCGCTGGCACTACAGCCTGTGGTTGCAGCGATAACGGTATATAGCACAGTATCCAGGCCCGATGCACCACCAATTGCGACACCAGCGGTACCTACCGTAGATATAGCGGTATTACTGCTGCTCCATGCACCTCCTGCAGTAGTATCTGTGAGCGTTACGCTACTACCGGGGCATACGTGGTCGGTACCAGCAATACTGCCGGCATTTGGCAACGGATTTACAGTAACAAAAATGGTGGCAGTACCCGACTGGCCCCGGCAATCTGTTACCTGCATACGGAATGAATCTGTTCCGGTATAGCCCACTGCGGCCGTATAATAAAACCCGGTGGGCGTTAATAAAACACCAAGCGTGGTGGCGCTATAGGTGCCGGTTACGGCGCCATGTGCAGGCGGGGTAAGCATGCCCCAGGTCTCGGTTTGGCCGTAGTCTGAATCAATAACTGCGAGCAGTGCATTAATGTCCATGACATTGGTACCGCACGCATTCAGGTGGAGTCCACCGGTAGTATCTCCCACAAAAAGAGGGGCATGAAAGGCGCCGATCATCCGTATCCTGCCGCCTGTTTCATCCGAAACGAAGATGTTTCCAAATTTATCGGTCACGGCATCCCTTATTGGGTCTGTGAAACCTGCTGCGGTTGCCGGGCCGCCATCCCCACTATATACATAGGTGCCATTGCCAGCAATAGTGGTGATGATGCCCGCTGTATTTACCCTGCGCAGCCTGCCGTTCCCGGCATCGCTTATCAAAATATTTCCCGAATCATCCACCGATGCTTCCGATGGCCGCAACTGGGCAACGGTAGCCGCCATACCATCGCCGTAAAAACCGGAGGTTCCGGTGCCCGCCACTGTAATAATAATACCGGCCGTATCCACCTTCCTGATACGGTAATTTAACCCATCAGTAATGTAACCATTGCCATATGCATCGAAAGAAATATCAGTAGGATCATTTAAAATCGCAGCCGTGGCAGGCCCCCCATCGCCGCCAAACCCGTGCGATCCAGTGCCCGCATAAGTGGTGATGATGCCTGCAGTGTCTATTTTTCGGATGCGCTGCCCACTAAAAGTTGGCGGAGTACCCTGGTCACAAAAATAGACATTCCCTATCCTGTCAACAGTGATGTATCCCAGCCTACCCACCAAGGCAGCAGTTGCCGGGCCACCATCGCCCGAAAAGCCCGCAACACCATTCCCAGCTATCGTGGTAATAATGCCCAGGGCGCTTACCTTTCTTATTCTGTATGCATCGTTACTTATATACATATTACCGATACCGTCAACGGCCACACCCCCGGGGCTGCCAAGCAAGGCAGCGGTTGCCGCCGATCCATCGCCGCCAGTCCCACCCGCCAGGGGTGTGCCTGCTACTGTAGTTATAATACCACATGCATCTATTTTACGGATAATATCGTTATAGTTGTCCGAAAAAAATATATTCCCATGCCCATCCAGCGCTATTTGGATAGTTGTCGAAAGCAGGGCTGCCGTTGCCGGGCCGCCATCGCCCGAATAGCCTTGCACACCGGCAACACTGCCGGCAATAGTGTTAATGATCTGGGCAAGTGTTATGCGTGGGTAAGCGCATAAAAAAATAAACACTAAAAAATTGCCCACTCTTTTGGAGATCAAAGCGAATAATGATTTCATAAGTGTAATTTTAATGAAGTTATAAAGAATTATTGACACGCAGCCATTAAACTGGGTACAGTGCAGGGCAAACGCATTAAAATGCCGGTATTCAACTGACTCAGTTGTTACAGTAAACCCGAAGGGTTGATATTATTATAGGATAATATTTCTAACCTGTGCAAAACCCCGAAGGGGTGATATTATTTCGTCATGCATTAGCAAATAATATCACCCCCTTCGGGGTTTATCGGCGTTTTTTTGTCCATTTGCTATAATAATATCAACCCTTCGGGTTTATCAATTTTAATGCGTTTGCCCTGGGGTACAGTGGTGCTTTTCAAATCTTCGCGTCAATTAGTTAAGCGCGCGTGACCAGCGCGAAATCCCACGGAGCGAGCGAACAACATCCCCCTAACCCCCCTTCGGCTCTACACAGGCACTCGCACAAAGGGGGAATTAAAATTTTCGCTATGCGAAAATTTTAAATGCGCCCAAACAAATACCACTAAATGGCGGCATTTATTTCGTCATCATTCCCTAAAATCATAATTTAGCCACTCGAAGCATTTATTAATCTGGATAATACAATCCCGGGTGCCGGGATATCGGAATTATGGCAAAGATCACTCCATTCAAGGGCCTGCGGCCAAAAAAAGAATTTGCAGAACAGGTGGCTACCTTACCCTACGATGTGGTAAGCGTAGCCGAGGCAAGGGAATTTAAGAAAGACCCATATAATTTTTACCATGTGACCCGCTCTGAGATAGACCTGCCGGAAGGCGTGGATGTGCATAGCCAGCAGGTGTATGATAAGGCAGACGAGAACCTGGAGGCTATGGTAGAGGATAAGGTACTTGTGCAGGACCCCGACCCATGCTACTACATTTATGAGCTGGTGATGGATGGCCGCTCGCAGACCGGCCTGGTATGCGGGTCGTCTATTGACGATTATAACAACGGTATAGTAAAGAAACACGAATTTACACGGCCTGAAAAGGAGCTGGACCGCATAAACCATATCACCGCTACAGGCGCGCAAACCGGGATAGTGTTTCTTGCCTACCACGATTGTGACAGTGTGCAGCACATCATTGACGAATGGAAAGCAGCCCACAAACCAGCCTATGATTTTGTGGCGCACGATGGCATACGGCACATTTTCTGGGTAATAGACGAATACCCTAAGGTAGCGGCCATAACCCACAATTTTGCACAAGATGTGCCTTGCACATATATAGCAGACGGCCACCACAGGGCGGCATCGGCGGCTAAGGTTTGCAAGGAGATGCGCGATAATGGCTATTCGGTGGATGGGGATGAATCGTTTAATTACTTTGTGACCTGTATTTTCCCGGCCAGCCAGCTACAGATAATGGACTACAACCGGGTGGCC
The DNA here is from genome assembly GCA_013288445.1 of Bacteroidota bacterium. Taxonomy (GTDB): domain Bacteria; phylum Bacteroidota; class Bacteroidia; order Chitinophagales; family Chitinophagaceae; genus Nemorincola. The sequence goes on along the minus strand of JABDBX010000002.1, from coordinate 9,977 downwards.
AAAGACCTGAATGGCATGATACCGGAAGAATTTATACAGGCGCTGGAAAAAGAGTTTGAAATACAGAGGGTAGGTGGTGAACCGTATAAGCCCAGGCAGGCACATGAATTTGGTATGTACCTGGGCGATGCCTGGTATAGGCTGGTGGCAAAGCCAGGCACCTTTTCTGATGACCCTATAGGTGTGCTGGATGTGACCATTTTGCAGAACAATGTATTGGACAAATTGCTGGGCATTAAAGACCCGAGAACAGATAAGCGGATAGACTTTGTAGGCGGCATAAGGGGAATGGGTGCATTGCAGAAAAAAGTGGATACTAAGGAAGCTGCAGTTGCTTTTTCATTGTACCCGGTAACCATAATGCAGTTATTTGCTATTGCAGACAGCGGCAACGTAATGCCACCCAAAAGCACCTGGTTTGAACCTAAGCTGCGCGACGGGCTTGTGGTGTATATGATCTAAACCTCCAACCCCTAAAGGGCAATCATTACGTTAAGCTCAAGTTGGGATATTGCCTCTTTACCACGCGAGTGACAGACATCCCCCTTTTCCCCTTCGCCGGCGCACAACGCCTTCGCGCAGGGGGGAATGCGCCGGAATATGCCATCAACTTCATCATTCTACTCCACTTTTCGTTAAGTTAATGATTGCTTTGCTCGGCATATTTTCTTGCATTTGGTATGGAGCGTCGTGTCCTGCGCAAGTTTGATGGGCGATGCCCATCGCTATTAGATTTCGCCCTTTCGGTTTCCAGATGAGGCAGTCCATGTTGCAAAAGAATACTTGTAGATCCAGCCACCTAAAGACCGGGGCTACCGCCGGTATGGCTAATTGAAAAAATGTGGCAGATCACAACCAAATGGTTGCTGCCTGCCACATCATAAATTATTTCAAAAAGATTAATTATTCGGAGTGGCTGTAACGTATGGCGCCGATATAACACCATTAACGAAATGCACTCCGGCCAATGATTCTATAGTGTTTATGTCCACCTTGTGGTTTGCCAGCTTATCGCCGGGTGTATATGGTTCAATATTGTGGAACTGGTAGCACAGGTACTCATCTGTGCTTGGAATATAGATCACCTTCCAGCACCATTCCGGTACAATAACGTTATTGTCCCTGCCTATTACCCAGTTGCGGCCCACCGTGCCTGCAAACACTTTTACTTTCTTAAACTTCTTTGCTTTCAGTATTTCCTTGTCGTGCAGTTTTTCCCAAAGTTCCTTGTACAGGTCTTTAGGCATTGGCATAACGTTGGTAAAGTAATAGCTCTCTGTATAAGCGTCCCTGTCGCAGGTATTTTCTTCAGGGGCCATCATTTGTGCATTGTCAAAAAGAGAATTATTATAGTCATCCCTTAGTGACGTTGCATCTGGCAACTGTGGGTCGGTTTGCAGTCTTATGCCTGCTTCACCCTTCATTTTTATGCAATTAAAGAGGTCAGGGGTAAGCGAATAAACCACCAAAACGGGTATATGCTGTGTTTTAGAAAAATAAGAAGTGAAATTCTGGTTTCTTACCTTCACAATATCCTGGCCATAAGAGTTGATACTGGAAACAAGACACATTACCGCCGCCAGTTTCGAAGCGCCTTTTAAAATTCCTTTTTGCATATAAACCTTTTATTCAAGTTAGTTAATTTACGAAAATAGACTGTCCAGCGATAAAAATATGACTTTCGCTGAATTTTTTATAATTAAATCCCAATTTTTGCAAGTTTAATTAAAAAATTAAATACTTCCCATATCATTCGGAATAATTTCCGGTTGATTTCCGCCCATTACAACCCTGGTTTGTATTTCAATAGACCGGCTTCCATAACTGCATATACCTGTTGTTTCAGCATGGGTAAATCGGCCATTTTAAGCCCAGCCACAGGTACTGGTTCGAGGTACACAACCCTATTCTTTCCCGGCCATAGTTTCCACCAGCCGCTATAGTGCCACCGGTCCACCGTATCGGGGAATACCATTGGCAATATTGGCGTTTGGGTATTAATAGCCAGGCGGAACGCACCATCGTAAAATTCCTTCAGTGTACTTGTGGTTTCATTGAAAGTGCCTTCCGGGAAAATGATGATGTTCCCTTCTTTATGCAAAACCCGCCACATGAGCCGCATACTCCTTGTTCTGCTGTGAACGCTGCTACGGTCCACCATGATCACTATTTGCTTATAAATAAAACCGACTATTGGTATCCGTGATATTTCCTTTTTGCCAAGCGCCCTGAAATAACCGGGTATGGCGGGGAAAATAATGAGCGTGTCTAAGTACGAAATATGGTTGGCCACAACGATGTACCGCTGTTTTGGCGGCCTCGGGCCAATGATCCGTACGGGCATACCTATTGCCCAAAGCCAGACTACACTCCAGTACCTGATGATACCATAGATCATCTTGCGGGCGGCTACATTGTTGCCTATGCTGATGATCAGGAAAAAAGGGAACGCACTAAGGATACTTATAGCGAATGTAATGATCACATAGGCTGTGTAAAATGGCTGTAGTATCTTCCTGGGCATCTATGTGTGCAATGTAGGAATATTAGGGCGGCCTACTACCTGCTTTCCTTCCCACGGGATCATGGCGAAGAATATGACCAATGCGATAAACACATACCAGAATATCCGTTTATGCTTCCGGTCGGCATCAATGTTTTTCTTGGCGGTGGCATAGCCCATATGCACCAAAACAATAGCGATGATCATACCCACACTATGCTCCACAGCCCAAAAGCGCCTGCCCGGGTCTTTCATCAAACCTTCGCCCGACAACATACCGGTGGCAATGACATTGAAGTAATACAAACACAGCCCAAAGAGCAATTGCAGGTCGCAAAAAATAAGCAGCGCCAACGCCGTCATTTTATTGCTTTTCTTAAAGGGCTTCCTGCCCATCATGCCCACCAGGCTTTGAATAGAAACAACTACAGCAAAAAGCAGGATAAAATAGCGAAGGATACTGTGAAAGTAGATGAGGTATGGCTGCATAGTGGTGATTTAGAAATTAAAGATAATACGGAATTTCCGAAAATTCCCTGACTTTATAAGACTAAGCCCATTAATAATGCCCACTTACCACCCCATACGCTCCCGTAACTGCCTTATATGTTCCGTATGGTGCCGGCTATGCCAGGCATACATCGCCACCATCTCCCATACCGGGAAGTCCCGCTGGTGTTCGGGATGGTAGTAGGTTCGCTCCCAGTCAGATGGCGGCATATGCTGTAATAAGGCCACCATACGGTGATGCATGGCATGTAGCATGGTCACAGAAATATTTACCGGCACCACTTTAGTGTCAACCAGTTGGGCCCAGGCATTTTCATCATAGGGCTTTACAGTGGGGTTATCTTCAGTAAGCGCCAGTTTCAGCCTTATGTAGGCATTCAAGTGACTGTCGGCCACATGGTGTACCACCTGCTGTATCGTCCATCCGCCCTCCCTGTAGGGCGTGTGTAACTGGTGTTCGTCAAGGTTCTCAATGCAGATGTCCATCCACGAAGGCAGCGCCTGCAATACGCCTATCCACTCTTTCTGTAGCTGGGGGGTGGCCCCTTCAGGCTTCTGGTAACGGCCTATAGGGTACTTTAAATGTTCCATGTGATTTTCCATAAACGTCAGTTTAATGATGCGTAAAAATACGCTGAAAACATTTCCGCCGGTTTCACCGGCGGCTATTCAAATTGAAGTCCTACAGACTTCCTTGAGTTAATGACATTGCCTCCCAAGGCATAAAAAAAGCTGCTTGTTACAGCAGCTTTTGCAATAATTATTTCTTCGCTTTAGGAGCGGGTTTTTTAGGTGCATTTTCTGCTTTCTCCGCATCCTCTATTTGCTTTAATGTAGCATCAGCCGGATCTATTTCCCGAAGCTTATCTTCATACAATTTGATGTTCTCCTTTTCTTTCTTATTGAAGCTGGCCGCAAGCAAATATTCGTATGCCGTTTTCATGTTGCTTTTCTTGGTAGCATCCTGTTTATAATAATCCTGGCCAACGGTATCTATCCACTTAATAAACGTAGCTGATGCCCCGCCGGTGGTTGCGTCAGAATCTATAGCAGCCAGCCCCTTTGCGTGCCAGTATATAGCCGATGGCTGGTGTGGGTACTTATTCTCGAAATCCACAAAATCATTTACAGCGAGGTCATAGGTGCGGCAATAATAGTGCGTATAGCCCTTGTAATAATAATCCAGCGCCTGCGTATTTGGATTGGCCTTAATGATGTTGCCATACCAGTCTGCGGCTTTGCACCAATCTTTTTTCAACCGGAACGCCTCAGCTATCTGGCGGTAAATATCTGCCTTGTTTTGTGCAGTGTCGCCTTCTATACCCTTTCCATAAAAATAACCTGCAGAATCAAGCTGGCCGGTCTTCATGTACAATTTTCCCAGTTGGATATATGCCTCAGGCAATATTTTCGATGGGTTTTGTATAGCAAAATAAGAATGTAATACCTGCATTGCATGTATGGAATCACCGCACTCTGCCAGTGAGAACCCGAGTATGCCGGTTATAGTAATTTTTTGATCTGGCGACAGTTGGCTATTTCCCAGCAGGTCCTGTGCATATTTAGAAGCGTCGCAATAGCTCTTTGCCTGGTACTGTATGCCCGCGTATTCTATTTTGTCGGCCAGGGTATTATCAGAAAGCTGCATGAACTTCTTCATGTTCTGCAATGCGGCCTGGTACTTACCAGAGCGGGCATAGGCATCGGCAAGCGATTTGTAGGGCAGCGGGTTAGTGCTGTCGGCATCCTTTGCTTTGGCATAATTATCTAATGCGCTTGGGTAGTTTATAGCCTCATACCAAAGATCGCCGATGTGGGAAAAAGCAAGCGAATTCTTTGGGTCTTTTTCGGTTACATGCTCATAGTTATTCATGGCCTCGCCGCCACCGCCGGTCACCTTCCTGTAGCAATCGCCCAGGGCTATGTGCACATCGGCATCATCGGTTTTGGTAAGTACATCCTTGTACCAGGTTATTGCCTGCTGGTAGTCGCCACCGGTGCTGTAAGCAATAGCATCGGCCGCATAGCGCTCCTGTATCCATTCTTTCTTTTTTGATTTTGCCGCAAGGTCTTTTGCTATTTGCATCCCCTTGGTTGCATCCTTTTGGGCAAAGGCCACCCTTGCCGTACCAGAGATATTTGCAGGATCATCAGGGTATTTTGCAAATGTTGTGGCGGCCGTTGCTGTATTCCCCTGTCCCAGGTAGGAAAGCCCCAGGTAAAAATTTGCCTGGGCATCTGTAGCGGCAAGCGGTGCAAGTATGGTCTGCGCACTCTGGAATTTATTGTACTTGTACATTTTTATCCCATTGTCTAATGGCGACTGTGCGGCTGCCCGGATAGTAAAACAAGCTACCGCCATTATTATCATCATTCTGCTCTTATTATACGTCATGGTACTGTTCTCAAATTTGCTGTTAAATAATTATTGGTTTATTGCTGCTTCTCTTATTGTTATTTGTTCTTTCAACGGAAAAAAGTGTGCATGAAGAAACACTAACTGCCCCCTGTGGCTCCCCAGGAAATTAGCGAATCCCGTGCCCAGCCCGTGATAGCTTTCTGCATTCACATAATACAACTTGCGGGTAAGCGGGTAAGACTTCAGTGCAATATACGCCTGGTAAGGCTTGTAAAACTGCCTGTCCTTGTCATTCTGCATAGCCACTACCTTCACTGTATTAATGAACGTACCCGCCCGCGATGTATCTTCATTGGCATACACATAATTCATACCCACAAAGCCCATAGCTGCCGGATTTTTTGACACATAGTCTATCACCTGGCTATTATCTTTCGCGGCAAATACATTGCTGCCCAACTTTGCACCTTTTAGAATAGAGTCACTTATATACCTTACTGTACTGGACAGTTGGTTATCGAACACGACGGTGTATTTCTTTTTATACACCCCGGTGAGTATGCCCGTGAGCGCATCCATATCCAATAAAGTATCCTGGGCGTCATTGTTTACAATAACAGCAATGCCATCTGATGCAAGCGCCTCAGACGATGGGAAAATCTTCTTCTGTGTACACAGGTCTTTTTCAGCTTTTGTAAGCTCGCGGGTCACCAATATTATACGGGCCTTATTGTCGAAGTAATCTTTAAAGCACTCTGCTTCCGGCTTGTAGTGAATGTTTATATGCGCATCGGGGTAGCTGCTGTCGAACACTTTTTTCTGCTCTTCTATTACCGGTTGGTAGGCTTCATCGGCCGATATATCTATCGTCCCTTTTGCAAGAGTATCCTCGTGCATGGGCTTATCCTCGCAAGAGAAAAAGACAAAACTGGCCGACAGTATGAAAAGCAGATTATTGAGGAAACGCATAAAAAGCGCAATTTTACTTATTAATTTAAAGAATGAGCCCGCTTATATCTGTTGTAACAATAATTTAACAGGCTGCAGATATACGCACCTCTTAATATTTCTATACTTAATTTGGAACATAAAAATCAACCCCGTTCCTTTCTCGACTGCAAAATAGCCTGTACACCCCTGTAAAAACGAAATAATCCACCAATAGCCATCATCCCTCCCAGAAGATAGGCTATCCAGGTAGGTACGGGCATGGTTCCAAACGCCTTAAAATACACCAGGAACAAACCTATAACTGTATAAAAAATACCCATCCCTAAATCCATAACCGTGCGAAAACCCAGGTTCGCCCTTCTTCTTTCTTTACTTTCTTCGTAACTCATTAATTTCTATTTGGTGTGCAAATTTAGGATTATCTTCTTTCTCCAATCAACAAGATGCAAAACGGGTGGAATTCCATAAATATTCTGCGCGAGTTCGATGGGCGATGCCCATCGCTATTGGATCACGCCCGTCCAGGCAATGTCATTAAGTTAAGGGATATCCGCACAAAGCAGGTGCGATACCTTCGGCATCGTTACTCATTTTGTATTGGGTTTTCTATAAACGTTTGATGCCTTCAGCATCTTCCAGTGCGATTTTTTGCTTAACTTAACGACATTGCCTTCCAGGGCTTCCCTCATTTTCAACACTGCATGAAACTATATAGCGCCGCGTATAAATAGGTAGTGTTATTGAGACGACTGTAACATTTACCGCCTGTTTTTTTTCAGGATTTGCTCAATTCGTTCATCCGGGATCAAATCGTTTATGCTTACTATTTTTACCCGCCTGAAATCGGGGTGCAGGCTATTGATGACATAATTATTTGATGATGGCAATACCGCCGATGGCACTTTCAAAACGGGGAATTTCATTTCATTGTACCATTTATCCCCCGTTTGCTGGCAAATGGAATATGCTTTGAGCGCCCGCCATCCTTCCGTCAACTCCTGGCTTGAAACGACCTGAATACCAAGATCGTCCGGCAGCTCAATGATTACCGTCTTGTAGTCATGGTTAAAACCTACACCTTGCCTTCTTACCATGTTCTCCAAAAAAGCAAGCGGAATAGATTCGGCGCAGTAAATGACCATTTTTCCCACAGAAGCCCATCTACCCGCAGCACCAGATGCCGAAAGCGTGTTCACATAATTCTTATGGCCTATCTTATATACCAGCATCTAAACAGCGTCCCCGTATGCAAGCATGGTCAATTCATTTATAATAAGATCTATCCCCCCGGGGGTCACTAGCCAGTCTATGGGTTTCTCCTTGTCGTTCCAAAACGGCTTTTGCAGCCAGTAGTTAAATTCATCCAGGTTGCCGAACAGTTCTTCCCCTTTCTCGTATAGTGCCACCAGCCTCAGCAAATGTTCGCTCTGCACGGGGTCCAGCGATTTTTTATGCTCCTTGTAGTTACTCATTGTTCGCGGAGATACATGAATGATCTCTGCCAGGTTCTTCTCAGACATTTGCATCACTTCCGCAAGGTCATAAAACAATCCTGATTTCACACCCTTCCTCGCAGTGATAAATAAACTCAGGTTATTTCTCCCAGCATACAGCTTGAACTTCTTTTTTACCACCCCGCCCTGCTGGCTTATCGTTGTATTCATACGAATGAATTTGATATAAAGGTACGGAATATTTTCAAGTACAGATTTGAAATTATTCCAGTACCACATTTTTTACCACTAAGGTCACAAAGAAATTCACAAAGTTCACAAAGCTCACTTTGTGTCCTTCGTGGTTTAAGTTTGTGTTCTTTGGTTTCTTTCTCTCCATTTTATAGTACTCTGTTTAGCGCACATCCTATAAAATAATGTTAATGCTACCACATTAACACACCAGCCTTTATGGAATCCCTACCTTTCTATATCTTTTTTATAAATCATCGTTTATGAAATACGCACACTATTCATTCGCAGCGGTTTTCCTTTTTAGTTTTGCCGTACAATCTAACGCACAAACAAAGCATACGCTGAACATTGACGAAGCGACCGTATTCCTCACCGGGGCTGAACTGGTTAGCACTGCCAGCGTTTCATTGGCGAAAGGGGAAACCGAAGTGCTGTTCACGAATGTGGCCAGCGATATCAATAAGCAAAGCCTCAGCATCTCGGCATCTGGGGGAGTAGTGGTAGAGGCGGCAACTTTCCAGACCAACTACCTGGCACCCGCAACGGTCACTCCTCGTGCAAAAGAGCTGAAAGACAGCATAGAAAACGTGGCCGAGCGCCGCAATGAACTGAACAACAAAGTAACCGCGATCCTTGAAGAGATAACGGTTTTGCAAGCCAACAGGAAAGTGAGCGGCGAAAATACCGGGCTGAATGTGGCAGAACTAACCAAAATGCTGGATCTAATAAATGCCAAAATGGAAGGCTACCTGAACCAGAAAAACCAACTGGACCGCACAGTGAAAAAAATGGAAGACCTCCTTGCACACCTGAACAGCCAGCTTGATGAAGAACAGAAAAAAGACCTCCTGCCGGGAGGCCAGTTATTAGTAAAATTCTATGCAAAGGAAGCCACCACAGCGGCTATAAACGTCAATTATGTTACCGCAGGCGCAGGTTGGTCGCCAACCTATGATATTATGGCCGAGAATGCCAGCAGCCCCATAAAACTATTCTACAAGGCCAACATCCACCAGAGTAGTGGCGTGAACTGGAATGGTGTGAAGCTGACGCTCTCCACCGGCAACCCTAATGAAGGCGCGCAGGCCCCGAATCTTAACCCCTGGTACCTGGCGTTTTATGTGCCACCTGCTTCCGGGCAGGATTTCGTCAATGCTGCGAAAAGCGTAGAAGTAAGGGCTTATAAAAAGCCACTTGTTGATAACAGTGAGGACATGAGACCTTTTCGCGGTGGAGCGTATAGTAGCGCGAGGAACCTTGACAATGCCAATGAAACTTCTATTAACAACTATGTAGCCGTGGACAATGCCGGCATCAATACGTCTTTCGACATTGACTTGCCTTATACTATCCCGACCGACGGGCAGCAGCACCTCGTGGCCATAAAGAAGTACGAGCTGCCAGCAACCTACCGCTACTATGCCGTGCCTAAGCTGGACAAAGACGTATTCCTGCAGGCGCAGGTGACAAACTGGGAAGACCTGAACCTGCTACCCGGCCAAAGCAATATCTTTTACGAAGGCACTTATGTGGGCCAGGGAACCATAGACGTGCGCAACCTGAAAGATACAATGACGCTATCGCTTGGCAGGGATAAAAAGATAGTGGTAAAAAGGGTGCGCGATACCAAGCTGAGAAGCGTAAAAATGATAGGCACAAATGTGAGCGAAACATTTGCCTACAGCATCAGCATCCGCAATACGCGCAAAGAGAACATTAACCTGATTATACAAGACCAGTTGCCGGTGAGCAATGACAAGGATATAGCGATTGAAGACATAGACAGGGATGGCGCTACCTACAATGAAACCACCGGTATGCTGCAATGGACATTATCGGTAAACCCGAATGAAATGAAAACTGCGGGATTCGGTTATACCGTAAAATACCCGAAAGGGAAAACGATAACGAATCTGTAAGCAAATCAAGTTGTTCCTTAACTCAACTCGCGTCACTGCGAGGAACG
>JABDBX010000001.1:1470-73950 GCA_013288445.1 Bacteroidota bacterium | reverse complement strand
TAAATTACCGCCAGTATATCGCTTTCGCGCATTATCAGGTAGTCTTCGCCTTCAAAAGCAACTTCTGTACCGGCGTACTTGCCATATAATACAGTATCTCCGGCTTTCACCGTAACTGGTTCGTCTTTCTTGCCAGGGCCGGCTGCTATTACAGTGCCACGTTGCGGTTTTTCTTTTGCCGTGTCTGGAATAATGATGCCACCGGCAGTTTTCTCTTCAGCAGGAGCGGGTTTCACAATTACCCGGTCGTGCAGCGGTGTAATGTTCACGTTTTTAGCCATGTTTTAAAATTTTAGTTTTGATTGTACTTATCCCCGTCACATTTTGTGCCATTGTGCAAAAGGCCGCAAATGTCTGTCAATTTTGCAGGATTTGGCCGGGAAGGTATTTATTTTTGCTTATTATGACGGGTGACGTGGTAAATCAAGACAGATAGAACTTCAGTTTTTTGCCAAAATGATGGCAATCTTGAGACAGGATAATTTCGTATATTTGCACAAATGGGATTAGTTTATACAGAAATTGTGCTTTCAAATTTATTAGCCCCTGACCTCGAACCATATAAAACGCGGGCATTGGCCGATACCGGAGCTTTGCACTTATGCATACCCCAACATATTGCATTGCAACTCCAGCTAAAACAACTGGAAGAAAGAGAAGTAATTATAGCTGATGGGTCGAGAAGAATGGTGCCCTATGTTGGCCCGATAAAAGTAACGTTTAAAAACAGGAATTGTTTCGCTGGAGCAATGGTCTTGGGCGAAGAAGTTTTGCTCGGGGCAATACCTATGGAAGATATGGATCTTGTTGTTGTCCCGTCATTATTGCAGGTCACTGTCAATCCCTTGAGTCCGAATATCCCTTTGAGTGTGGCTAAGTGAATTTGAACACGCTCTATTAGCTTGGGATCATTATTGAAAATTTTTGGTCGTAGCCAATCTTCCTTAGTTTTACCAAAAAAAACTCCCATGGCCATACAAGTAGGGCAGCCCGCCCCTGATTTCACACTACGAGATACAGAGAAAAATACAGTAACCCTCAGTGAGCAACGAGGCAAAAATGTATTGTTGCTGTTTTTTCCCTTAGCATTTACCAGCACCTGCACAAAAGAATTGTGCATGATGCGAGACAATATTGCCGCTTACGTGGGCCTTGAAGCCCAGGTATATGGCATTTCTGTTGATTCGCTTTTTTCGTTAAAGAAATTTAAAGAGGAGCAGCGGCTTAACTTCCCGCTACTGAGCGATTTTAATAAAGTCGCCTCCACCGCCTACCAGGCCATATACGATCATTGGTACAACGACATGGACGGGGTATCGAAACGCTCTGCATTCGTCATTGACAGGGAAGGAATAGTGCGTTATGCCGAAGTTTTGGAGAACGCGTCAGAAATACCTGATTTCAATGCGATACAAAGATGTTTAAAAGAGATAAATTAGTAATTTTGCCGAAAATCTTACAAGCATTATGAAGAAGCTTTATTTTCTTTTTTCGGCATTACTTGCATTTAGCGCCTCTTTCGCACAAACCGTTCCCGGCGGTGATATGGAAACATGGCGCACTACTTCGTCTGGAGCAATAGTGCCGAAGACAATACAGGCGCCATTTGCATGGTACGGAGTGGATTCATTGATAATTGCCGATGGCCAGTTTTTTGGCACGGCAATGTCTATTCCGCCGGCCTCATGGCAACGGCAGCTATATGAGGAATCAACCGTGATACATGGGGGTTCCCATTCTGCGAGAATGGTAACAGCGGTCGATTCACTTGTTGGCGAATTTCCCGGGATAATGGCAAATGCCAAAGCTAATGTAACCATTGATATTGCCACTGGCTCAATAGGCCCCATTACCTATACTGGTGGAACGCCGGTATCATTGCAAATCGATACTGTAAGCGCATGGGTAGAATACCTGCCGGGCTTTGACAGCGGCACACATACGCACGGGTTAGATACTGCTACCCTGCTGGTGCAGGCAGTAAGTTTCATTCATGGTATTGATTCGGTTATCGGAACCGGGTTCGTGCTTATCCCACCGTCTGCCACGTTTACTCAAATATCTGCGCCGATAGTCTATACCGACGTTATGGACTCAGTGGGCCTGGTGCGTATTTTCTTTGCCAGCAGCGGCGGCGCATCTGTGAACTTAGACAGCAGTGTGCTTTACGTGGATGATGTAACTATGACAGGTGTGCCTTTTGTATCGCATGTGGCTGTGCCCACCGTTGCAGCAGGCTCTGATGCCATAAAGGTTTATCCTAACCCTGCAACAGGAACGCTTTACCTTTCCGGCACAAAGAGCAGCGGGCTGGTTTGCAAGCTATTCGCCGTTAACGGCCAGGTAGCGGCAACAAAAACACTCACTGGCAACGATGCAATAGATGTTTCGTACTTGCCGGCAGGTATGTATTTCTATACCATCAGCGACAATGACGGAACCATAATGCAAAGCGGGAAAGTAGCCGTAAGCAAGTAATGCATTGCACCGTCCAGATATAAGATGTGCCACACTTTTGAAGTGTGGCACATCTGTTTAGCCTTGTTACTATTTATCTTATTATACCATTCAGACTTTAAAAGTGAACTACAACAGTGCGTGTAACAAATGGCAAAAGTTCGTTGTTTCAGCATAGAATATGTGTTCAGCATGTCATGGTTCGGCGTGGCTCACCATGACAGTATTTCTATTAAGCTAAGTGTAGTTTTAAAGTCAAAGTGGTATTACTTATTAACCAGTTGCCTTATTACCCTATTAACTGATTAACCCAAATCAAATACTCTGCTTCGTAAGCCATACTGGGGCCTCCGGGGCGGTGTAAGATTCCATTTGCTCCAACAGGTATTCAATCGATTCGCTGGTAAGGAGGGTTGCATTAATGTATTCATTGAGAAAACCCTCCTGCACCATATTGTCGCAAAGCGCTTTTAGCGCATCGTAGTAGCCATTTACATTCAGCAGTCCTACAGGCTTGGTATGCAGGCCAAGCTGGCCCCAGGTGAGCATTTCAAACATTTCTTCCATAGTACCCCAGCCACCCGGCATAGTAATGATGCCATCGCATAGCTCGAACATTTTCAGTTTTCGCCCGTGCATTGTTTCCACAACTATCAGTTCCGTCAGTGTTTCATGCACCACTTCTTTTGTCTTTAGGAAGTATGGGATAACGCCAATAACACGGCCACCATGCTGCAAAGCGCCATCGGCAAGCGCACCCATAAGGCCCATTTTGGCGCCACCATATACGATCCTTATATTTTTTGCGGCAAGCGCCCGACCAAGCTCAAAAGCTGCCTCCAGGTAGCACTCATTGTACCCATCGCTTGACCCGCAGAAAACGGCTATGCTTTTCATAGGCTTTAAGATTAGTAACTCAAATGTAGCAGTATTAAACTACCGATAAGAAAATTTGTAGTGTTCGCGGCAGCACGTGTTGTGTACCAGCTTTCATAGAGATGGCAACAAAAAATCCCGCATTTTCAGCGGGATTTTTTGTTGCTTTATTTAAAAACTCGGGTTTTGCTTTATTACTTTTGCTTTTTAAGTTTAAAAAGGCGGGCGTTTTAATTTTTTACTTTTACCTTTTTACTTTTTAATACTCGTCCTCGTTAAAGAAAAAGTCTTCCTGGGTAGGATAGTCGGGCCATATATCTTCAATGCCCTCGTATATCTCTCCCTCGTCATCAAGCTCCTGTAAGTTCTCCACCACCTCAAGAGGCGCGCCCGAACGTATTGCGTAATCTATGAGCTCGTCTTTTGTGGCTGGCCACGGAGCGTCTTCAAGGTGTGATGCTAATTCAAGTGTCCAAAACATATTATAAATAGATTTTTTTATTCCGTTCCCGCAAATGTAAGGGAAAAAATAAAAAACAAAAGCCAAAATTCAAAAGATATATTTCTTAACAAAAAAATGTCACTTGCCATGTAGCATTTTTGTAGTCTAAATGAGTTTGTAGTTAATAAAAAGATAACTTGCTTTTGGCGCGGAATATTGGCGTGGTTCAGCAAAATAAATTTTGTCAACCGCTCAAAGTAATTTTCTTTGCCGGAAACCGATTTATTATGAAACTAAAACAAGGAGATAAAGCCCCGGCATTTACTACCACTGACCAGGATGGTAATAAGGTGTCGCTAAAGGATTTTAAGGGCAAAAAAGTTGTGCTTTACTTCTACCCTAAAGACAATACAGAAACCTGCACCAAAGAAGCCTGCAACCTGCGCGATAACTATGCAACGCTGAAAGATAAGGGTATCGTGGTGCTGGGGGTAAGCTTTGATAACCAGAAAAGCCACAAGAAATTTGAACAGAAGTATGGGCTTCCCTTCACCCTGCTGGTTGATGAAGACAAGAAGATAATAAACGACTATGATGTATGGGCCGAGAAACTGTTTATGGGCCGCAATTATATGGGTGTTTTGCGTACCACCTTCCTGATAAATGAGAAAGGGAAAATAGACCATATTATAGAGAAGGTGGTAAGCAAAGACCATGCTGCCCAGGTGCTGGAAACATGGGGTCTGTAAAAGCAGGCGCGGCTGTTTTTGCATAGAAAATCGGTAACTTTGCGTTAGTGTGTATTATTAGAATGTGTTATTATGAGTAAAAAGTTAGTATTTATTTTTCTTGTTTCCTTTTTTACCGGGCTGGTAAATAATCTGGAAGGCCAGATAATTACCACTGTGGGTGGTAATGGTGGTTTTGGTAGTGGTGGCGATGGCGGTCCGGCTACAGCAGCTACATTCGATTCGGTAGTATATGTGGCCGTAGATGCAGCAGGCAATATATTGATAGGAGACCAGTACAACAATGCAATACGGAAAATAAATACGGCAGCAATAATCAATACCATAGCCGGCGTAGGCACGCCCGGATATAGCGGCGATGGCTTTGCTGCAACATTGGCGAACATTAACATGCCCTGGGGCGTGGCAGCAGATGCAGCAGGCAATATATACATATCCGACCAGGGCAACAATTGTATCCGTAAGGTCAGCGCAGCGGGTATCATTACTACGATTGCGGGAACTGGTGTTGCAGGCTTTAGCGGGGATGGACTTGCTGCAACTGCCGCTAAAATAAACATACCTTATGGCATTGCAGTTGATGCCACAGGGAATGTATTCTTTGCCGATAATGGTAATTCCTGTATCCGCAAAGTAAGCGCTTCGGGTACAATAACTACAGTGGCGGGTCTGGGCGGCGCTTCGGGCTATAGCGGCGATGGCGGATTAGCCATTCTGGAGAAGCTGAACCGCCCTACCGATGTGGCAGTGGATGCCAGCGGTAATCTGTACATAGCCGACATGGGCAATAACCGTATAAGAAAAGTTACAGGTGGAACCATTACTACAATTGCCGGTACAGGCGCGGCGGGTTTCATAGGCGATGGCGGGTCTGCGGCTACTGCAAAAGTAAACGCACCGATGGGTGTGAAAGTGGACGGGTCAGGCAATATCTATATTGCAGACGCTAACAACAACCGCATCCGCAAGATCAGTACTTCAGGTATCATCAGCACAGTTGCCGGAAATGGCATAGCCGGATATTCCGGTGGTGATGGCGGCCTGGCTACAGCGGCAGAGGTCAACCATCCTACCAGTGTAGGGATAGGCGCAAATGGTAAAGTTTATTTTACAGATAGCAGAAATTCGCGTGTGCGGCTTATTAGTAAGAGCCATGCTCCCTACTTTATTGTAGGGGCTACAGATAGCCTTATACTTTGCCAGAACTCGGCTGCAATTCCGGTAAATGCAATGCTTGCCGTTGTTGATTCTGACCTGGAACAGGCAGATGTATGGACCCTTATAGCCCCACCCCTGCATGGTTCACTAACTGTTACAGATTCCATTGCCACCACCGCAGGTCTGCTTACCCCTACAGGGTCTGCCTACATGCCCGTGCCTGGTTTCAGCGGGCATGATACGTTTAAGGTAAGAGTAAACGATGGCCTGCTGTCAGATACCATAGCCGTTTATGTTACCGTACACCCTTTGCCGGTAATAGGCCCTGTGCTGGGCTCTTCAATTGCCTGTATTACCAGGCACGACACGCTTTCTGATATTGGCGTTGGCGGCGTGTGGACGGCAAGTAATGCAGATGTTTCCGTTTCGGCCACTGGCGTTATCAACCCGCTGCTTCCCGGCACAGACACTATTACTTATACCATCACGCTTTTGGGCTGTTCAGATTCAGTAAAGAAGGTGATAACTATTTATCCGATCGCTGATACAATAGAGGGGCCATCGGCTATCTGTGTTGGCTTGCCCGATGTGCTTACCGGCATCCCTGCTGGCGGGCTATGGGCCATCAGCAATGGGTCTGCTCTTCTTAGCTCTGGTAATATACTTGGCGTTTCCGGCGGCCTGGATACCGTGAGCTATAAAGTGATCAATGCCTGCGGTACGGCGCTGTTCAGAAAGGTGATCAGGATAAATGAGCCCGTGGTTCCTATTGTATTCATAGAAGCCTTTCCAGCAGTAGCTGGCCCTGGTCGCCCGGATACCCTTCATGCCGTAATTGTGGGTGGCACAGGGGCTGTTTATACTTACAAATGGTATCTTAATTACCTGGCCATACCTGGCGCTACCGATAGCACTTATGTGAGCTCGTCATTCCATACAGGAGACTCCGTTTCGTGCATTGTTTCAAACGGGCCGTGCGCTATTTCTACCTTCGGCTGGGGTTATCCTATTGTAAATAGCGTTGGGGTAGAGGAGTTGAACAATGATGTAAATTTTTCGCTGTCGCCTAATCCGAACAAAGGCACCTTCACTATTGAAGGAACTTTACCAGAAGATAAAAATGTGACTATCGAAATAACCGACGTGATAGGACAGTTGGTGTATAAAGACGTTATTCCGGTTAGTTCTGGAATCCTGAACCGGGAAGTGAACCTGGAGCAAAACATACCCAACGGCCTGTACTTATTGCATGTCATCGCAAATGGCGGCCATAAGGTGGAAAAGTTTATGCTGAGCAGGTAAGCTAAATTGTACTTTTATTTACTAACAGTGTTTTCCGAGATACTGCATCGAGAACATCCACAGTATTCAGATCAAATATCTTCACCAATCTGCTGGACACTTATTAGTTTTGCGACCAATAATTTTCTTTCTTTCTCATCTTTAAAAGTGGGTTCCAATTCTCTTTCAATAAAGTCAACAAATTCGGGGATTTCATTTTCATTTTTTACAATGATATATTTAATGTCTTTTGCAGCAAATTTCAGTTGTGATTTTGTTTGCATCTCTAAGTTGTAATCTTTAATAATCTGGTTCATTTCTTCCTGTTCGCGTTCAATTTCAGCAATCACACGAAATTTTTTAGGAACAAATCTCCATTCTCTTTCATTGTAAAATATCATCTTTTGCATTTTCTTTTGCCCTCTGTTAAAGGCTTCACCATTATATGGTTTGATATATTTGTAAAAATCCAGCAGTTGTTTATTAATACCCGAAAAATCAACGTTGTCCGAAAATTTGGTGTTAACTGTTTCTGCTATTGATTGAATATAGGCCCCTGATATTGATTTATCGGGGACATAGACTATTGGACTGATTCCTTTTTTGAGACCCCATTCTTTCTTCCTTAACCCTATTCCATAATAGCCATAAAATTCGACATGATCTTTGATTTGAGAAAAAAGCAAATCACAAAAACAAACCATTGGAATATAGGAACTACCATAAATGCTATTTTCTGGTGTAGCATGACTTATATTCTCTAAGCTGTATTTAGGGAAAAAGTAGTCTTTAAGAATTTTTTTGAGATGATCTTTTTCAGTAAAATGAAAAAGGGTATTAGCGCTAATTGCCATTCCCTGGTAATTTGAAATGCTCTAAAAGTTGTAATACAGCTTTTTGATAAATAAATTTTGCATCTTCAAACCTTTGCTCTTCAATGGCTAAACATGCTTGTTGTATATTTTTGAAAATTTCTTTAAAAAGATGAACCTTGTCGTCTGAAGATTCTATAGCAGTAACCAATGGAGGCGCAACCGAATAGTATTGTTGCACTAATATGCTGTTGCTATCTGTTTGTAATAAATATTCATCCCTATACTTTCGCAGTGTTTGTAATTCATAACAATCATCGGCTAATCCAAAGTATTTAACGCAAGCGGTTGTGATAAAGCAATTGTCATTTGATGAATCTTGTGGCCGGATTGTCTTCTGTATTCTACCATCCTTTCCATGAATAATTACCATTAGCCTTTGATGGATCGCTATATCTCTTGCTTTACGAATTGCACTCTCTTTCGTTTCTTCTAAATAAGAAGCCCTGGACGCGCCATCTTTTTTGACGACCCATGTCCCGCCACTTGGATAAACGCGAATACTTGGACTTACTGCCATTAGCTAATTATTTTTCCAAATTTAGTGATTTCCCGGGCATAATTACAAAAAATGGAGCTTTTGAAATCTGGAAATTCAGTATAATACTTTGCAGCTATTACTAATCACCTGTTGGCGCTATAGCGCTGGTCTCTACCATGAGCATCACTGTTTTCTTAGGCGCGCGGGGCCGGTGCATCACTCCCTTTGTTATAGTTGTGCCCTGGTTAGGGTTCAGTTCTATAGTGCGGTCTTCGAGGTCAATGAGCAATTGCCCTTCAAGTACAAAAAAGAACTCATCATCGTTATCATGTTTATGCCAGTGAAATTCCCCTTCCACAATACCTATCCTTACTACACTGTCATTGACCTGTGTGAGGGTATAGTTCTGCCATTTCTCTGTACAAGCAGCTACTACTGATGGTACATCTATAAGTTCGAGGTGCTGGAATTTTGTATCTAAATTGATGTTGTATTTTTCGCGGTCGCTCATGGTTAGTGGTTTAGAATAAAGATACCCACTTTGGCAGAATTTGCCAATTAGGAAAGGAAAAATTCACGCTGGGTGATGCTGAAGGCATCCAACGTTTGTAGAAAATCTGATACAAAAAGTGACACGATGCCGAAGGTATCGCACTACTTTTGTTTGGATTATCCCTTAGTGACGTTGATCTAAAGGACGGGAAAATTAGAGATAGTACAATTTGTCCTTCAACCAAAAATACTGACATGATAGGCACCTCGCAGCATTATGCCGGTTCCCATTGTTCAAACAACAGGTTCAGGTAATGGTTCTCTTCTTTTGTCACCACTTCATCTGCCGATGCAATGGCCAACGCATATCGCAGCAGCTTCTTGCGTTCGTCGTCAGTTGCGTCGTCATAAAAATCATCCATTACTTTCAGGAAGTGGCCTTCCCATTCATCAGGTTTTAGCCTGCTTATCACCTCCATTTGTTTGTCGAGATTTACCTGGAAGGGAAACTCAAGAACTAAGTAGTCCCGTATCACTTTATCTTCCGCCCACGATACCCTGAAGTCCACGGCAGATAATATCATTAGTAAATGATACCCCGCTATAGTTTTATTCAACCGGTTATTTGGCATAGTAGTATATACGGATAAAAAGGAAGTTTAGCTTTGTGATGCAAGCAGCAGGTCGAGGTCGGTATATTTAAAGTTAAAACGTTTGGCTATAGGTGCGTTGGTCACGCAGCCCTTGTACATGTACACACCGCGCCTGATGCCGCTCTTGGCAAGTATCACATCTTCCACGCCACCCATATCGGCACATTGCTGTAGTATGGGCATCAGCACATTACTGATGGCGCGCGAAGCCGTGCGCGACACAGCAGACGCAATATTGGGCACACAATAATGAATGACGTCATACTTTTTGAAGGTTGGTTTTTCATGCGATGTGAGCCTTGACGTTTCAAAGCACCCACCCCTGTCCATGCTCACATCTATTATCACTGAGCCGGCCTTCATATTGCTCACCATATTTTCTGTTACTACCACAGGGGTCACACCGTTTATTGGTTTCAGTGCGCCTACGGCCACATCGGCATTCATCAATTCCTCCGCCAGTGTAATGGGCTCTATCACCGAAGTAAAACAACGCCTGCCTATGTTGTTCTGCAACCTCATAAGCCGGTAAATAGAGTTGTCGAAAACCTTTACCGACGCGCCAAGCCCAAAGGCCGCCCTCGCCGCAGACTCGCCAACAACACCGGCGCCTATAATAAGTACACGCGCCGGCGGAACACCAGAAATACCGCCCAATAAAACGCCCTTTCCATTGTCGGTATTGGCCAGGTACCTGGCAGCGGTAATTATGGCATGGTTGCCCGCTATCTCGCTCATAGAGCGCACGATAGGGTAAGTTCCGGCATCGTCTTTTATCGATTCAAACGCAATGGCAATTATTTTCTTTGCTATCATTTGCTCCAATATCTCTGCCTTAAGCAAGGGCATGTGGATAGGCGATATCACTACCTGGTTAGGTTGCAGCAAGCCGGCTTCTTCATCAGATATCGGCGCCGATTTTATTATTGTAGTTGCTTTGTATAATTCCGGTTTATCGTAAACAATGTGTGCGCCCGCCTCGCTGTAATCGTTATCGAAGTAAAACGATCCATCGCCTGCGCAATGCTCTACAGCCACATCATGGCCATCGTTTACCAATACGGACACCGCCTCGGGTGTCAATGCCACACGGTTTTCCTGGAAAGAAGTTTCTTTAGGGATGCCTATAAATAATTTTTTCTTTTTAGGGACGATCTGTAAAGTTTCTTCTAAAGGAACGTAAGAAAAGGAAGGTGAAATATATGGTTTCTTGCTCATGCCCTCACAGGTTCGATTATTAAGGACAATATACACTAATAATTTTTATAAAAGAAGCATTTTAACAAAAGTCGTATTAAATTAAATATTAGCTGGGTTCAAGGCCCTCATAAATAGTGTTTTGTGCTATTAAATTTTATTTTTGCATCAGGGAGTATAAGTGTGCTGGCCGAAAAGCTGGCTTTTAACTTATACCTCACTTGCGCTAATTATGCTAAGACAGTCAACACAGCAAAAGCTACTACAGAAATTATCGCCCCAGCAGATCCAGTTAATGAAGCTGCTGCAGATACCTACTGCCAATCTTGAGGAGCGCATCAAGGAGGAGATAGAAGAGAACCCTGCCCTGGAATTTGAGTTGGAAAACAGCACCGACCAGGATACTTACGAACTGGGAGACGGGCTGTCAGACAATGACGGAGAGTCGCAGGAGGGTGAAGTAGAACTAAGCGATGATGGAAATGAAAAGGTGGACCTCGACGATTTTTTGCGGCGGGAAGATGAAGATAGCAGCGGGTACGATTATGGCGATGATTATTATGGCGGTGGCGACAATGAACGCGTGGCCACACCTGCGCGTGTGGAAACAAGTTTCCATGAGCACCTGCTGGACCAATTGGGTATGCTGGACCTCGATGACCGGCTGCACAAAATAGCCGAACAGATAATAGGCAGCCTTGACGAAGATGGCTACCTGCGCAGGGAGCTGACCTCGATCGTTGACGACCTTGCATTTGGGCAGAACGTCGATACAAACGTTGATGAAATATCAGGGCTACTGCAAAAAATACAACTGTTCGATCCGCCGGGTATATGCGCGGTAACCCTGCAGGACTGCCTTGTGCTGCAACTGAAAAGAATGCCCGACACCAAGCCGGTGCGCGATGCCATAGCCGTGCTGGATAAATACTTTAACGAGTTCATTAAAAAACACTACGATAAAATACAAAGGCACCTGGGGCTTGACGATGACGATTTCAAAAACGTGATCAGCATCATCATAAAGCTGAACCCAAAACCAGGCGGCGCGTTTGCGGTGGTGAACAAAGCCGAAGGCTACATAATACCCGATTTCTTTGTCTTCAATAATAACGGGGTGCCAGAGCTGTCGCTTAATTCTAAAAATGCGCCAGAGCTACGTGTGTCTGAAGGATACAGGGAAATGATAAAGGCGTATGACCGCAGCGAGAAGAAGAACAAACAGCAGAAGGAAGCGGTGATATTTATAAAGCAGAAATTGGATTCTGCAAAGTGGTTCATTGACGCCATCAAGCAGCGGCAGCATACCCTGTTGCACACCATGCAGGCGATACTCGATTTTCAGAAGGAGTTTTTCATTACCGGCGATGAAACGGAACTAAGGCCAATGATACTCAAAGACATTGCGCAGATGACCTTCCTCGATGTATCAACAGTGTCAAGGGTAGCCAACAGCAAGTACGTGCAAACGGAATACGGCACCTACATACTGAAATACTTTTTCTCTGAGGCCCTGCAAATGGAAAGCGGCGAAGAAGTGTCCACCCGGGAGGTGAAAACAATACTCAATGAAATGATAGGCGGCGAAAACAAACGAAAACCCCTGTCTGACGAACATCTTACCGATATGCTGGTAGAAAAAGGCTACAACATAGCCCGCCGCACAGTCGCCAAGTACCGCGAACAACTAAATATACCAGTAGCAAGGCTCAGGAAGGAACTATAAATTGGAGGCTACGTCATTTTTTTATTCCCCTAACCTCCTCTTCTGTGAGGCTGGTAAGTTTGGCTATCATTTCTATACTCATGCCATTTTTGAGGCAGTTTAGAGCCATTTCTATTTTACTCTGTTTCACTTTTTCATCGGCAAATTCTTGCTTGTTTGCCGCTCCCATTTCCATCCCAATTCCTATGCCTTCTTCCCTGCCTTCAAATTTCCCCTTCTCATAGTTTCCTACAATTTCGCCATACTCATCACGCCAGTTTTTAATGTACTGTTCGTAATCCCTTTTTTCTTCGGGACTAAGCTTTAGTTTGTTTAATTTTTCTTTTGCTTCTTTCAGGCCCTTAGCTTTTGAGCCTTCCTTTACTTCTTCGGTTTTTAGAAAATTGATCCACTCATCCAGCGTATTTTTTGCTACATCATTAAACTGGTTTACTTTGATGATGTAGTATTCGGGGTATATTTTTGCTATCTTTTCGGTATGATATACCAGTTGCTCATTCCGCGACAGGTGCAGTATATCCTTCCTGTTCATCCCCACGAAATTAGTGCCGCCATGATATATATAGTCTTCTCCCTGCCCTAAATCAAAATACACAATATTCACCGATATTATCTTTTTAACCTGCCTGTAAGGCATCCCTTCATCCATATTATCAATCACCAGCTTAGATGTGCCGAAAAGCATACGCAACAGGTAGTTCTGCATGTAGTCACTTTGCACTTCTATTATTATCAGATCACCTTTTGAATCCTGCACAAGAAGGTCAACGCGGTTTGCTTTGTTATCAGCAACTTGTTTATTGCTTTCACTTTCCAGGATGTGGTCTATTTTTATATCCTCTTCCAGCAATTCGCTAAGTAGTCCTTCAAGGATACCAAAATTGGCTTTGTTTCTCAAAAGCCTTTTTATAGCCCAGTCGAACCGGATAAGATTTTTCATTCCAAAGGGGTTATTTAAAATGCAAATATAAAAAATTGGCGTTGATCTAATTGTATTATAAATTATTATTGCCTGAGACGATAATAATTGTAATTTTGATTAGGTCATTACCACGACTTTTTTGCATGCCAATTTTTATTATTTTTACTTAGCATGAAATATCGTCTTGTACCAATATTCTTTGCGTTTGTTGCCATATTTATATTGTCCAACCGGTCCACCTGGCGGGAGTATTCTGTTATAGGTTGGGATGCTTCGGGCTATTATTCATATCTGCCGTCGGTTTTTTTATACCACGATCTTGGGCAACTCGGCAAAACAGATAGTGTGCGCTACCATTACGCCTGCGATTTCCTGGGCTATGGCCTTTACTCTTACCAAAATACTGGCCGGCGGGTCAATAAATATCCGCTTGGTGTAGCAGTAATGGAAATGCCGTTCTTCCTGGTAACTAATTATTTGATTTGCCCGGCTACCCGCTACCCTGTAGATGGTTTTAGCATTCCATACCAGCTCGGTGTAGCACTGTCCACAGTTTTTTGGGCTTGTTTCGGACTTTATTTCTTAGGTATGCTGCTACGGCGTTATTATAGCGACACTGATGTAATGATAACGCTACTAATACTGGCTTTTGGCACTAACCTCTATTTTTGTACGGCCTTTACAACGGGATGGAGCCACCCTTTTTCTTTTTTTCTACTCGCCTGCCTGATGTACTGCACCGATACCTGGAAAAAGGGATCGCTAAACAGCCTCCCGGTGATTGGTTTTTTGTTGGGCATGCTCATCATCACTCGCCCCACCAATATGGTGGGCTTATTGATCCCTTTATTTTGGCCCAGTCAGAATAAAATTGGCACAACAAGAAGCGCAAATTCCAAAGCACTGGCAGCGTTGTTTTGCGTTCTGTTGTTTCTGGACGTGTGTTTCCTTCAGATGAGCTACTGGAGATACACTACCGGCCAGTGGATATGCTACTCCTACCGGGATGAAGGTTTCGACTTCATGCACCCACATATTTTCGAAGCCCTGTGCGGGTACTCCAAGGGGTGGTTCGTTTATACACCGGCCGCATTGATAATAATATGTTCCATTCCGTTGTTATGGCAGCAGAGCAAGCAGTTGGCGCTTTTATGCTGTTTGTTGCTTCCTGTCTATGTATATGTGGTCTATAGTTGGTGGATGTGGTATTACCCAGGTGCATTCTCCTCCAGGCCAATGGTGGATATACTGCCAGTGTTATCGCTTCCTCTTGCTGCGCTGGTGTCGGTGGTGCGGAAGAAGAAAATGGTGCTGAAAGGAACGGTATATTCTGTTTTCGCAGTGCTCATAATTTTGAATTTGTTTCAGACCTACCAGTATTCCATTGGCGTGATACGTGAAAACACGAATAAAGAATACTACTGGCGGGTGTTTGGCAGGATCAAAGCGACCGACGATGACCGTAAATTATTGTTAATACGACATTAGGTTTCTAAAATGAATGTATATACATGTATCTTTGCGTAAGTAACTTGAGGCAGTCGTTTTAATTTATAAATGAAGTTATGAATAGGCGCACATTATTAAAAGCGGGCGGCCTTCTGGCGCTCGCACAAATTCCAGGTATGAGTACATTATCCGCTTTAGGGGCGCTGGGCAATAGTTTGGAGCCATCAGAAAGAATGCCAGTTTTATTTATAGGGCATGGCAACCCCATGAATGCAATTGAAGATAACGCCTATCACAAAAGCTGGCAAGCTATGGGCAAGACATTGCCCCGCCCACAGGCTATACTGTCGGTGTCGGCACACTGGCTTACTACCGGCACTAAGGTAACAGCAATGAGCCACCCCAAAACAATACACGATTTCGGTGGGTTCCCTAAAAAGCTGTTCGACCAGCAATACCCTGCACCCGGCTCACCAGAGCTTGCGGCTCTTACTAAAGAACTGGTTACCTACAGCCACATACAAAGCGATGATAGCTGGGGGCTGGACCATGGCACCTGGAGCGTATTGCTGCCTATGTACCCCGCGGCAGATATACCCGTTTACCAGCTTAGCCTGGACTACGACCGGCCACCGGCATACCACTACGAAATAGGTAAGCAGTTAAACAAGCTACGCGATAAAGGTGTGCTGATAATAGGCAGCGGCAACCTGGTACACAACCTGCGCGAGGTGGACTGGAGTGGTGGCAACAAAGTATATGACTGGGCACGGGAGTTTGACAGCAAGTTTACCGAGTGGATAGAAAAGGGCGACCACGCGTCTATACTCAACTATCAAAAGATACTTGGGAACACCGCTACTATGGCCCATCCGTCATACGACCATCTGCTGCCAATATTCTATGTGCTGGGGTTGCAGCAGAAAAATGAAAAAGTGAGCTTCTTTAATGAGCAGTTTGATATGGCCTCTATTTCTATGAGGTCGCTGATAATCGGGAATTAAAGTGCAAGAAGTTTTCAATACTTTATCTCTTTCTCATCAATTCTTCAGGAAAGCCGTGCTTTTCTAAAAAGGCTTTTGATTCATTTGCCTTTTTAATGAAAAAGGGATCATTGCCATAATCTTTCACATCACTGCTTATGATGGCGTTGATCTTTGGTTTTTGATCTTTGTTGTTAGGCGTTGATGGCATTATTAATGGGTTTTAAAGAAATAAGCAAGTAACCCGCCAATCACTGCTACCTGGCCAATCCAAAAGTAAAACATACGCATGGTAAGGCGGGATTCTACTTGTGCTATATATTCTTTTGTAGAAGCTATATATTCTTTGGTAGCCATTGTTCTAAGGTTTATCTCATTATTGTCTTTGAGCTTAGAATCTACAAAGTTTACAAGCGTTTCCGCTTCTCTTTCGCCGAGTTTTTGCCGCAGCAACTCATATAGTTGTATGTCTGTGGTGTTGATTACCATAAGCACAAAGTTAAGCAATTAATTTATGAGGAGGTAAAAGCATCTGAATATGTGGCGCTTTTTCTATGGGGTGACAAATTTCCTTCCTTTCTTGCTCCTTTTACTGGAATTGCTACGATTTTTAAGAAGATCTTTATATTCAATTATTTTAGTTTCGTATGTTAACTTTATACCTAACCATTTTGACATTTCGTTAGCGTATTGTTCTTCTAAATAACTATTTTTAATCTTGAGATTCCATTCTAAATCTGCTAATGCAATTTCAGCGGCATCTACTTTTTTCAGTTCAAGAAGACTATCAATGTTTTTTCTTAGTGTTCCCAATCTGTTAACTTCTGTATTGATATTATTTTCATCAGTCTTTAAATTTATTTTGTCCGAAAACGTATGGTAAGCTTGATTTGTGAAAAACAAAATGACAATTATAAAAAATACTCTTTTCCATGTTTTGTTTAATAAAACTATCCATACCCATTTAAGAAAATATTCGAAATTATTTTTGCTTTTCAAGCGCTCCTCTATTTCTATTCTTTCTTTTTTCCTTTCCTCCCTTTCTAATTCCTTCTCCCTGTAATTCAATTCAAGTTCTAATTCTTTTTTGGTAGCCGAGTTTAATATATCTTCTTTTGTTTCTTTCTGAGTTTGCACTATTATAGGTTGCTGTTCCTCATAATTATTCCTGTCTTTGGGATTTGACTTTAAATTTTCAATCAGCGATTTTAATTCTTTAACATCAGAAATTGAAAAATCTTCGGCAAAAATTGTTCCTAATCCAGAACTACTTATTGTTACGTCTGTCCCAAATCCTTTATTGTGTATTTCAATTGAAGCAATTCTGTCAATTGGTATTGTTTTAGAGTCTTTACCGATTAAATAAGAATTTCTTTTTTGCCATTTTAATCATCTGTTACCGTAATAACACTCGGATTAAGCACATTCCCACTTCTTGATAAAGCTGTTTTAAATTCTTGATTCATTTTAGTCTAAATCATATGGTTGCCACCTACTATTAAAAGTACAAAGAGATTTCCGTAAATTTGTATAAAGGCTATTGTTATGACAGCTACAGAGGTTTTACGCGAAGAAGTGAAGGAGTTTATAGACCATATGAATGGCAAGACATTGCGTAAAGTAAAGGCTATGCTGGAAAAAGAAATGGGGGGTGCTGATGAAGAAAACATAATTGAAGAAAACTGGGACGATTTGCCTGAAGAACTACAGATAATTTTGGAACAATCAGTCAAGGAGGGAGAGGAGGGTAAGGTAATCTCGTATGAGCAGGTTAAGGAAAAATACAGCCAATGGTTCAGAAAGTAGTATTATCAGTCAGGGCAGAAGCAACTTTTGCCGAAGCAATTATACTTTTCGCCGCATAAGTTTGTGCAATGATAAACGGGCAAGCCCGATAGGGCTTAAATGATGAATAGCCACCGGTGAAACCGGTGGGAAAATAGATGTGGTCATTGAACCCCGGCGGGGTTCAACTGGTATAACCCTGAAGACTCCGGGTTGCACCCGGAGCTATTCACATTAAAGCCTTCCAGGCTTTTTAAATTCAATGCACATTTTTATCCGGCGTATAGTATAATTTTCTGAGGTCTAAATTTTCTGAAACTGAAATCCTGGCGTTTACGGATAGAATTGAAGAGAAGGTTTCAGTCATTAAACTTAACCCAAGAATAGGAGAGAACGTTGGTAAGAGCACAAATGTATATAAAACCGTAATTAACAAAAGAATTACCCTTTATTACAAGTATAAGCCAATCAAAAAAGAGATATTGATTTTGGCATTCTGGAATACACAACAAGATCCGAAAAGGCTGAAAATATAAATCCCGCAGGGATGTTAGTCTGGAGCCACTCATTGTTGGACCATCTTTATTGAGTCATTTTGTCCTAGGTCGCAGGAACAGAGTGATGTTCATGAGTGATCATCCATTTGTCGCCGACCTTTTTAAAACCTATGGTTAGCCTGAAGTCGAGCGGTGTATAATCTGCGCTATTGCTGTTATCGTCGCACCTCATTTTTGCAAAACAAAAGGCCACATCTTCTCCAGCAGTTATGTGCAGGTCCAGAATGTCGAACACTCCCGACCTTGTATATTTAAAGAAGATGTTCCAGGTATCGCGATATGCGTCTATACCCACAGATTGAAATGGGCCTGGCACATCGTACATTACCATATCCGCAGAATGATTGGCGAGGATTCCATTAATATCATGGTTGCAAACTGCCGCCGCCCAGTTCTCTACAAGCTGCCGGATCTGAATTTCATTGTTGCCCATTGGGATAGATTGAATGGTAATAAAATGCAAACTACGTCAGTGCTAATGACGTATTAAATTGGGTTTGCCGATCGTAAAGTACAAAGATATTTTCGTAAATTCGTTAGAAAGCTATTGTTATGACAGCTACAGAAGTTTTGCGCGAAGTAGTGACACAGTATTTGAAAGAAGCGGACGAAAAAACGCTTCGTATGGTGCAAGCGATAATGCACATAGAACTAGTAATGGACTGGGACGACATGCCTGAAGAATTACAAATTATGATTGACGAATCCATAAAAGAGGCCGAAGAGGGCAAGGGGATTCCGCATGAAGAAATGGTGAAAAAATATCCGGATTGGTTTCGCCCATTATCAGAGGTAAGAAAGATGACACTGAACGAAGCTATATGCCAAGAAATAAATGAATTAATTGATGAGTTTGACCATAAAACTTTGCGGATAATAAAAGCGATACTGGAGGTACATAAAGAATTTGGAATGGAAGATGATGAGGACTTCGATGAAGAAGAATAGAAATTTTATACTTTGCACGGCATAGTTTTGCGCATTATTGAATAGGCTTTGGTTCACAGGGTCAAGCCCTGAAAGGGTATAATCTAATAGCGATGGGCATCGCCCATCGAACTTGCGAAAGATATCTGCGAAATGCACAAAACTTTCCCATCTAAATTCTAAACTGGTTACAACTCCTTCCTAAAATACTTCTCCCGCACAAAGAACGCAACCGCCCCCACTGCAATAACTCCCAGCGATGCCTCAATAAACTCGCTTTTTATAGTCGAGTAGATAAACAACCACACCGCGATGCTTAACACTGCCGGAATAGGAAAAAGGGGCATTTTGTAAGGCCGTTCTTCATTTGGTTTTTTGTAGCGCCAGGCTATAAGACCAGCTGCCTGCGAAACAAATTGCACCAATATGCGCATAGTAAGAATGGCCGTAATCACATCTCCCAGTCTGAATAAAAGGCTGAACAGAAACCCTACACCACCCACGGCCAGGAGCGAAACATGCGGGAACTTATGCCGCGGATGCACTTTTGCAAATGCGCTGAAAAAATCGCCGTTAACTGCGGCCGCATAAGGGATGCGGGAGTAACCGAGAATAGCTGAAAAAAGCGAAGCAAGGGCAATTATCAATATCAGCACAGTAGCCACCTGCGCTACCGTATGGTTATAAATCTGGCTGAAATAAATACTAGCTACAAAATCCGATTTGGCTACGGTTTCCCAAGGCAGTACGCCCACTATTACCGTTTGCATGGCAAGATAAAGCACCGCAATGCCGGTAATGGAAATGAATATGCTGCGCGGGATATTTTTTCCAGGGTCTTTTATTTCGGCGCCCAGGTGGCACACATTGTAGTACCCCAGGTAGGAGTAAACCGATTTAAGTGATGCCTGCCCTATGGCCACATAAAGCAACGAAGCGCTGTTGAAGCCTTCAAAATGAATATTGAAAGCCTGGGCCGCATTGAAATGCGGGATGCCGGAAAGGATAAGCCACAGTATGGTACCCCCCGTAATGCACCATAGCAGAACGGAGATTTTACCCACGCTTTTTATGTTGCGGTAAAGCAATGCCACCAATAAAATAACCAGTCCGCCACTAACCATTTTTTTCTGGATGTCGGTAAGCGGCACGAGGTACGCAAAGTAATGTGAAAAGCCGATAGCCCCGCTGGCTATGACAAGTGGTGCCTGCAGGGTTGTTTGCCAGATGAAAAGAAAGGACATCAGCCTGCCGCCTTTATTTTCGCCATACAGTTTTTTAAGAAATACATAGCTACCCCCTGCTTCCGGCCATTTAGCGCCCAGTTCGGCCCACACCATGCCGTCCATATAAGCAAGCAATGCGCCTACCAGCCAGGGAATAATGCTTGCCGGCCCGTGCATAAGGGCCACGATCATAGGAATGGTAACAAACGGCCCTATGCCCACCATGTCTATCATATTGATAGCGGTGGCCTGGCTTAGGGATAAGCCCCTTTCTAAAGTGTGTGTATTGTTACTTGCCAATAGAATTAATTACCTCACAAAGTATAAAAGTTTCACGCAAAGTACGCAAAGGCAAACGCAAAGAAGGCACAAAGATCATTAATACATGCAATTGCTTTTTTACCACGAAGGCCACAAAGAAATACACAAGGATCACAAAGCGCAGTTAGTGTCCTTTGTGATTTAACTTAGTGTTCTTTGTGGTTATTTTCACTGCACGTTTGACTTAATCAGCAACCCTAAGTACAGCAAATTAATACTGGTCCACATTTCTTTTAGTCATGTCCACTTGCCGCCACATGCTTCCGTTTTGGAATAACAGCATGTAATTAGCTGCCGGATGTTTTAACGTAAGTTCATACCAATGCCCGAGATCAACAAGGTTCAGCCTGTAATCTTCGTTTTCGTAACTCCTGCCCCCATGCCCCTCATACCACCACCAGGTACCCCATTGGTTTAGCGTTACGTTTATTACACTATCGTTTATCACGGTCACATGTGCGCCATCGTCCTTGGTGAGCATATTGAACGACTGGGCATCATAAATTTTGTTCGGTATTTTTGTGCCAACAAACAGGTCGTGCATCGTTTTGTACTCCCCTTCGGGCTGAGCGCCTATCATGGGCACGCCATTCATATTCTCGGGAATATTTAGCAGGATCACTGTTTTGTTACCGGCATCAGGTAGCTCGTGTAGCAGCCGGTTGTCCACGTAGGTAGCGTACTTCCATTGCAGGTTCAGCAGCGTGGTAAAATAGAGGTTCACTAGCCCATATCCTACCAGTAACGAGATCCTTACAGCCTTATTGGGGATGTAGCTTGCCAGTAAAGCCAGTAGCATAAATATGAAGGCGTCTATGAAGTAGGTATAACGGTCGTAGAACACGAGCAGCAGTTCGGGGAACTCTATAGGCAGCAATATTACCATGCACATCATTACCCATACAAACAGTAACAGTCCTGCTTTTCCCTTTATCTCCATCTTTCTCAACCGCCAAATGAGGTAGCAACACACAAGGACGAAAACTGTGTAGAAGAAAACAAGACCTGGGGTAGAACTCACAAGCTTATATACTTTATGCCGGACCTCGAAAGAAAAGAACCGGCCAAACAGCAGGATGTGAAAAACATAACGCGGCGGCCTGTTCAGATAAACGGAGATCGGTTTCACCACATTTTCGGCGATGTGCGCAAAATGATGGCCATAGGCCAATAGGAGGACCGCAATATGCAGCCCGAACAGGATAAGCTGGGGTGCAAAAAACCAAAACAGGGTTTTCTTCAAAGCGCTCTTGTCAAACCCAATTGCATACCTGTAGTATAAGGCCAGCGACAGGACAAACCACGGCGTGAGGTAGAATATTTCCAGCGAATAGGTGGAGCATAAATAAACAATGCCAGCTAACCAGGCATATTTCGTTTGTTGCGTGTGCTGGAATTTCTGCACGCATAGTAGTATTGCAAGAATAAGCATAAACCCCTGCAGATAATGATAAGCAGCTTCCCAAATAATGACCTCGGAAATGTGCGGACACACAGTGTATAACAACACCCCGCATAAGGCAATGTTTCTTCCGTTCTTTATGCCCGAATCGCTAAACAGGCGGTTGCATAGCAGAAAGAAAAGATAGCCGTTGATGGCGTGCATGGTTACCTGTAGGGTATGCCAGGCATAAGGATTAGCGCCAAACAACCGGAAGAATACATAGGTAGTGAACTGAGTAAACTGGTACAGGCTGTTTATACCCGACTGGCTGTTATTGATATAGTTCCAGAACTTCAGGTGCGTGATGTTGTACAGCCATCCCGCTGCGTCAATCACCCATCCAGCCTTTGCAGCCGGCAGGTAAATGATGAATGTCAATGCCCATAGAATAACGAATATCCAGCCGTTCTTCAGTACGGGTTGTTCTGAGGTTAAAGAGGCATTATATGTTGGTTCTGTCTGGGCCATTCGGTATGTTGTGTGCCAGCAAATATAAGCATGTTCTTAAGGGCAGATCAATCTTGATCTTCGTCCTTTTTATTCCAGTCCACCACGCGCCACATATCCGCTTTCTGGTACAGTAGCATGTACTCACTGGCCGGGTGCTTTAGCGTGAGCTGGTACCAGTGGCCCACATCTTTCATCTCCAGACGGTAGTCGTCATTCTCGTAGCTTACCGCGCCCCTGTACCTATACCACCACCAGGTGCCCCATTGATTCAGCGTCACAGTGAGCGTACTGTCGTTCAGCACTTTCACATGCGCACCATCGCCGGGGGAAACCATGTTGTACGAGGCAACATCATAAACTGTAGTATTAATTTTGTGGTCGCTGAAAAGGTTGTGGGCAAGCTTCCATACGCTCGTCGGTTGCGAGCCTATCATCAGCATTCCGTTCATATTCTCCGGCAGGTTCAGGAGGATCAGTGTTTTGTTGCCGGGATCAGGTACTTCTTTCACCAACCGGTTCACTATGTATGCCGATCGTTTCCAGTAGTAATTGGTTTTCACGGTTAAGTAGATATTGACACACGCATAACCCACAAATATGAAGGCCGCTATCTTTCTATTGGGAATGATGCTTAGTAGCAATAACATCATTGCATACATAAAGGGCAGCATAAAATAGGTATATCGGTCGAACAGTACCAACTGTAGCTGCGGGAAGTCGAGCGGCACTACAATAGCCAGCGTAAACAATGTCCATAAAAAGAGCAATATTGCCACCTTCGCTTTTATGCCTGCCCAGCGCATCCGTGTCACAAATAAAAGCAATATGGCAGCTACCAGGCTATAGAAAATAACGAGGCCAATCGCTGTTTCGCAAAAGGCATAAACCTGCCGCCGGAAATCAAGAGGAAAATATCTGCCGAGAAACAGCATGTGGAACAGGTATTGCGGCGGCTTCGTAAGATAGGCAAACCCGTTTTTCGCAAGGTGGATGTTCACGTGCGCTACATGCATATGGATTATGGTACTGAGCGCCACTTCATAAAGCCCGAACAGCACAAGCTGCGGCACAAAAAACCAAAGCAGCACCTTTCTGAAAATGGCTTTGTCGTAAGCCAGCACCACCCGGTAATAAATGGCCAAGGTAAGCACAAACCAAGGTGTGAGGTAAAAAAGCTCTAAGGCATAAGTGGAGGGAAAGTAGAGCAGCACCGCCATCCATATATACTTGTTCTTTTGCGTGTGATGAAATTGCTGTACCCAGCGCAGGATCAAAAGGAAAACAAGAAAGGCCAGCAGGTAATGGAAGCAAGGTTCATGCACGATCACTTCTGAATTGTGTGGCGCAAAGCAATAGAGCAATATTGCGCCCAGCGCAATATTTACCGCCTCTTTTATGTGCGAATCCTCAAACAGGCGGCGCATGAGCGAGAACAGGAGCAGGCAATTGAGTGCATGAAGGGTAACATTGAGCAGATGCCATGCCCATGGGTTCGCACCAAACATCTTGTAGTAGGCATAAGTAACCAATTGGGTGAACTGGTAAAGGCTTAGGGAGTCGGGCCTGTTCACGTAGTCACTGAAACTCGCGGTTCGGATAGTAAGCAACCAGCCAAAAAAATCGCCTACCATGCCGGCCTTTGCCGCCGGCAGGTAGAGCACAAAAGTAATCAGCCAGAACAACGCAAATACACGCCACTCGCTCTTAATGAGCGACTGGAAGGTAAGCGTGGGTTTTGAAGCTGTATTAGTCATTGGCCTGTATATAAACAAAAGTAAGGAACGCTAACGGTTATAAAGCAAACAGGCTGAAATGTGATACTAAGATTTCGTCTGGAAGAATTGTAAAGCTCATTTCAAAAGGTCACTTTTATTGGTGTAGGGCATAATCGTTAATAAAGCGATCATTTACTATGTCCAGCCATAGTTCCATGCCATCATAGTTCCAGTGTGTGTCGCCGGGCCAGTAGAGTACCTGCCGTGTCTTTCTGAATGTGGTGTAGGCATCGATTGTTTTCATGCGCAGGTTGGGGGCGTCTTGTATCCGAGGGATCAGTTTGTTATATCCTTCGGGCTGCTGTATTGTTGCCGAGTTGGGTATAATAGACAGGTACACTTCGCTGAATCCCTCCGCCTTGTAATGGTCGTAAAGCACATTAAGATTATTCACAAGAATGGTTATTTCGTCATTATTCAGCGGCCTGTATGAACTGTGGATGTCGTTCTTATCCACGGTTTCTTTAAGAAACAGAAACTTGCGGTCGTCAGAGATCACCACATCGCCGGAGGCCCGGTTGAATACGTAGTAGTTGAGTGCCGCCTTTGCCTCAAACATGGGCATACTAAAGTTGTAATTGAATAAATTGCCCTGCAGGTTCTGGTTAATGTACTTATTGAAGAAAGTGGTGGTGGTGAGGCCTGTAAAAAGAGAAGCATAAAGAAGATTCGGCGCCGTGACAGGGAAGATACCGGAAACACTTTTCTTTTTGATGGTTGTATCAAGCACTTCATTTATCATTTGCTGGCCAGAAAAATAGCTGTAGAAGTACCGCTCCGAGATCTCGATAAGGAGTATGTTCTTTTTCGAGCTATCTAAATGGTAGCTGCCCCCATGGATGCGTTCTATAAAGTGATACTCGCTCACCCCGGCAAAGTTTGTATCGCGCACAGGCCAGGTATAACTGTCGCCGTCTAAGTACAGTGCTATGTTTTTTGTCCCGGTGTATGCCGTGCGCTTCGCATGACGCGGCGGGTTGGGGGGATTAAATGCTTTTACAAAATCGAGGTAAGACATGCTTACGAGGTCGCCATGCAGGCATTGATAAGTGCCCCACCAAAATTTATTGTCCCTTGCATTGCTGATAAATGCCATTGCCTCGCGCGATGTGGAAGCCCACAGCACAACAAGGCCGAAAACAATAAAAAAATAGCTGGCGATCTTTTTAAGCATTGGATCCGTTATCTATAAATATTTCTGCGTACTTCTTTGTCATCTGATATCTGATACTTGCTATTAATCACCTCGAATTTGGAATTTATCATTTGGAATTTGCTTCTTTGGTAATTACCCCGTTCACCATGTCCACCCATTTTTGTTGCCCGTAAACGTTCCAGTGGGTATCGCCGCGCAGAAAATATTTTTCCGGCGATCTTTTCAGCACATCGTATGCATCGATCACCTTCATTTTTAGCCTCGGGTCATTTTGTATGGCGGGGATGAGGTTATTATACCCTTCCGGCTCTACAACGGTTACTGTGCTGGGTATTATAGAAAGGTATATCTCCTTAAAACCAGTTGCTGTATAGTAATCATATATTGTGTTGAAGTTGTTTACCAGCTTTGTTATCTCTTCTTTGCTCAAAGGGCAGAAAGAACTGTTTATATCGGTTCGGTCCAGTGTGCGTTTATAAAGCAGGAATTGCTTATTCTTTGAAATGACTGCGTCGCCGGAAGCCCTGCTGAATAAATAATAGTTAATAGCTGCCTTGGCGCCAAACATTGGTATGATAAACCTGTAATTGAATAGGTTGCACTCCAGGTTCTGGTTGATGAATTTGTTGAAAAAGTCTGATACCCTGATCTCGGTAAAAAAGGAACTGTACCTTATTCCCTGCGTTGTTGAGCATGGCCGAAAGGCGGTACTTTTTTTCTGCATGGTTGTGTCGCACAATTCATCTATTATCTCTGTTGTCCCGAAATAACTCCTCACGGTTCTCTCTGCCACTTCTATAACCAGTACATTTCTTTTGGACGTGTCGAGGTGGTAATGAAGCGTGTTATTCCACCCTACATGATTAAACGAGCTTATCCCGGAAAATATCCAGTCATGTATATTCATTAAGTAACTATCTCCGTGTATGAACAATACTGTATTTTTAGGCCCATCGTACCGGCTGTGTTTAAGGCTGGTGGTATCCGTTATGGCGAATTTGTTTAAATATTCAAGGTAGCAGATACTGGCAAGGTCGCCGTGGTTAAGCTGGTTTAATCCCCACCACTCATGGTTATCCCGCTTGTTCAAAAGATACTCCATAACACTATGCGAAGTGGATACCCACAACGTGGCAATACCAAAAATAATAAAAAAATAGCTGGCTATTATTTTAAGCATGTTTTTAGAATTGGAAGTATATGAATTGGTTCTCGGCAAATACACCAAAGAAATAACAGATCAGCACCATCATTGCCGTGAAACAATAAAACCGGATATTATTGGTGATAAAATGCCCGGGCAGAAACTTTTCCCGGTACAGCATTATCGCTATTACAAGTATCGAAAAATACAACTCATTCCGGCTGTTAAAGCCAAGATAATTTGAGCCACCCCTGAGTGCGAATATCTCTTTGATATAGGCCCAGGCCGCTCCAATATTCTCTGACCGGAAAAATATCCAGAGGAAGGTTACCAGGATAAAAGTTGACAGCATCCACAAGGCATTGATCAGTTTGTTTCTCCGCTCCGGCTCTTGCTGTGTTTTCCTTGTCAGCAATATTACCAGCAGCCCATGTAGCAGCCCCCATACTACAAAGGTCCAGTTGGCGCCATGCCACAAGCCACTGAGCAGGAATACGATCATTACGTTCAGCTTGCGCCGCCACTCACCTTTACGATTGCCGCCCAACGGAATGTACACATAGTCCCTGAACCAACTCGATAACGAGACATGCCACCTGGTCCAGAAATTGCTGATACTGTGCGACAGATAAGGCTGTTTAAAGTTTTCCATCAGCCGTATGTTCATCACTTTTGCAGCGCCCAGTGCAATATCAGAGTAGCCCGAAAAATCGCAATAGATCTGGAACGAATAAAACACCGCACCGGTAAATAAGGCCAGCGAAGAGCTATCGTGTACATGCCCATATGTGCGCTCTACCACCATTGCCAGCCTGTCGGCAATAACTACTTTTTTGAAGAAGCCCCACAGCATCCGGGCCAACCCTTCCTTCACGTTGTCCCAATTATACGGCCTGAATTCTTTAAGCTGCGGGAGCACATTTTGTGGCCGCTCAATGGGGCCGGCCACTAACTGCGGATAAAACATTACATAGAGCGCATAAGCCACAAAATTCCTTTCGGCGGCCTGCTTTCTTCTATATACCTCTATGGTATAACTCATAGCCTGGAAGGTATGGAACGAAAGGCCAATGGGTAAGGCCATTTTCAGCAACGGCAGGGATAACGGTTTGCCAAAAAACAAGAAGCCCGTATGGATATTGTCTATAAAAAAATTGTAGTATTTGAATACAGCGAGCGCGCCTATATTGGCTATAAGGCTGGTGATAAGCCAGAATTTCCGTTTGCCGGCTTCGCTTTTTTCTATAAGCAGCCCGGCAAAATAATCTACTATAATGGTGCCGCCGAGTATGAGTATATACTCTGGAATGAACGACATATAAAAATAACAGCTTGCAATAAGCAAGAGCCAGATACGGCCCTTCTGGTTCTTCAGCCTGAAGTACCAAAGTGTCACCACCATGAAGAAAACCAGGAATTGGAGCGAGTTAAATGTCATTGGCTATTGCTTTATAAAACTATACACTAATTGCCCCGGACTTTAGGCCAGGGATTGCTATTAATTATGATTTGGCTTTAGCCAAAATTACACAACATGAACTTTCCAGCGAGAGTATTTTTCGGCTAAAGCCTCCGTATTTCTAATTATACCCCGGTCTAAAGACCGGGGCTACTAAAATCTATATTTACAGGTGCAATTTGTTCTATCTAAGTGACGATGACAAAATAAATACCACTATCTGACTTGTTCTTTTTCATTTCTGCTTCGTCCCAATCCTCCCGATGGCTATCGGGACTAATCGGGATAAATAGCGCACTATTCGTGGATTTTGTGCCTCGCATAAACGAAAAATAACTTCGCCATATAGTGGTATTTATTTCGTCAACGTCACTAACAATTAGTTTTGATCAACGTTTTTCTTCGACCAGTCAACGACTTTCCATTGGTCGCCCACCTGGTACAACATCAGGTATTCCGAAGCGGGGTGCCGGAGCGTTAACTCATACCAATGCCCTACATCGGTCATGTTCATCTTGAACTGGTCATTTTCATAGCTGCTTGCCCCCAGGTCGCCGTTCCACCACCAGCTTCCCCATTGGTTCAGCGTTACATGCACTACACTGTCGTTGCATACGGTCACATGTGCCCCATCCTCCCGATGGATCATATTGTAGGCGCAAACATCATATACATCATTAGTTACCTTATTCTTCTCATAAAAGAGATTGTTCATTAGTTTGAATTCACTTGGGTCGTGTGTTCTTATCATTAGTGCCCCTCTCATGCTTGTAGGCAGGTTCAGCAACAACAATTTTTTATTTGCCTCCACTGGCACTGTTGTCAATAATTTCCTGGTGATGGATGCAGACCGGTGCCAGTACACGTTCGTCTTGACTGTATAATACAAATTGAACAGGAGGTAGATAGAATATACTAAAAAGGCAACGAACCTGTAGGGAATAAAACTAATCATCAATACAAATGCCATAGAGATAAATGCAAAAGGCACATAGTTGTAACGGTCGCCTATTATGTAGAGTGTGCCCGGAAAATCTAAAGGTATGAGCATACAGATAGCTAATGCTGCCATAATAAGAAACAGCACCACAGCCTTGCTTTTTGCTTGCATTCTGGAACTGTAACGAACGACTAAACAGCCGATCAAAGCTACTACGCAATAAAAAGCAATGACTACAGGCGCTGAATTACAGAGCGCATATATCTTTCCTTTTACCTGCTCGGGGAAGTACCTGCCCAGGCATACAATATGGAACAGGTACATGATCTGCCTGTTAAAATAAATAATGGGGTCACTGAATTTTGGCAAGCCTACATGGGCTATACCGTTTCCCCAAACCATGCGCATAAGTGCCAGGTGAAGGCAGAACAACAGTAACTGCGGAATCAGGAAAAGGGATAGCGTACTTCTGAATGCTTTCTTGTCGTAGTTCAGCACCAGCCGGTAATAAACGGCTACCGCCAGTACATACAGTGGCGTGAGGTAAAAGATCTCCAGGGAAAATATGGAAATGGCATAAACAACTCCGGCATACCAGGCATACTTTGGCTGCCCGGTCTTTAAATACCTGACCATCCAGGTCAAAATGGCCAGGATGAATATGAACCCCTGCAGGTAGTGGTAACAGGACTCCCTTACCACAACCTCCGAAGCGTGGGGCGCAATGCAAAAAAGGAATGTGCCGGCAAATGCTGTAATATTCGGATACCCGGTGCGCGAGTCAGTGAAAATTGTTCGGCACAAGTGATAAAGCAGCAAGCATACCACTGCATGTAGGGTGACCTGTAGCAAATGCCATAACCATGCGTTTAAGCCAAAGAGCTTATAAATGCAGTACATGGCTATTTCGGTGAACTGGTACAGGCTATGCACGCTGGAGGACCTCGTATTTACATAATCGCCAAAGCTTTCCCTGGTGGATAGCACCCAATAGGGGAAATCCCCCTCCATCCCTGATCTGGCAGCAGGCAGGTACAAAACAAATATTACTGCCCACAAAAAGCAAAATACCCACAGGCCCGAAAAGCGAGTATCCTCTA
Source organism: Bacteroidota bacterium (assembly GCA_013288445.1). Classification (GTDB taxonomy): domain Bacteria; phylum Bacteroidota; class Bacteroidia; order Chitinophagales; family Chitinophagaceae; genus Nemorincola. Next base: position 43,928 of record JABDBX010000001.1, on the reverse strand, counting down.
TTTTCTTTTCGTATTTAAGCAGCATACTACTTTCGTTTTTTTGACGGGATATTTCGCTCTAAAGATATGGTTTTATACGAAGATGTGCCGCACTACAAAAGTGTGGCTGCCGCGAACAATATAAGAGCCTGAGAAAAAGAACGTCAGTTAAAATTGAGTTTTTTAATGACCAGCACTATCCCCGATATTGTTACGCATTTCGATCACCTGATTTAACAGGTCAATGTACAACTGCATTCCGGCATTGTTCCAATGAGTATCCCCTGCAAGGTACAGTTGTTGGCCCGATGCCCGGAAAACTGAATATACGTCAATGACCTTCATTTTTAGGCCAGGGTCATTTTGTACCAGCGGAATAAGGTTGTTGTATTTTTGTGGTTGTACAATAGTAGCTGAATTTGGGATAATAGATAAATAAATTTCTTCAAACCCGGAAGCTTTAAAATGACCATAAATAAAATTGAGGTTGTTAACGAGGATATTGATGTCACTGGGAGCCAGGCGGGAATAGGAGGATAACAACCCTGTATTACTTACCGTTTCTTTAAGGAACAAAAAAGTGCCATCATCAGATATTTCTACCCGGCCTGATGCCCTTTTGAAAATGTAATAATTTAAAGCCGCTTTCGATTCAAACAATGGCATTATCCACCGGTAATTGAACAGATTGAACTGCAGGTTCTGGTTGATATTGTTATTGAACAAGCCAAATGCAGCCAACGAAGGCGAAGGGCCATCGTTTGACGTATATACAGGTACGGGCCGGTCTGCCGCATGGTTTCCATTGTTGGCATCGGAAAGGTCGTAGATCATGCGCACCGAGTCGAAGTATTGCCGGAGCATGCGCTCAGCTATTTCTATAACGAGAATATTGCGTTTTGTGGTATCCAGTGTATAATGGGAAGGCTCATACCTGCTGATATAGTGATATGCTGAAAGGCCGTTGAGCAAAGCCGGCCCCAGTTGCCAGGTGTAGCTATCGCCATCCAGGTATAGTACCATATTGGCTGGTCCGTCGTATGGCCTTTTGGTTAGCGGGGAGCCAGCATTGTGTTTAAACGCATTTACAAAGTCAAGGTAAGAGAGACTGACTAAGTCGCCATGATCTTCGGGATATACACCCCACCATGTGCCTGCAACTCTTTTTTTATAGAGGTATGCCATAGCGCTACGCGATGTGGACGCCCATAACGCCGTAAGGCCAAATGTGATCAATATATAGGCAACGATCTTTTTGATCATGCGGGAGTGATGATGTATGCTACCTTGTAAGAGTTAAAAATAAATGTTTTTCAGCTACAATGCATGTCGCAAATCACAGCAAAGCCGCCTTTGTATCAGGCGGCTTTGCTTTCGTTAATTTAATTTCCCCATTTATTACCTCATAAACAACAGTTCCCTGTACTTTGGCAATGGCCAGAGCTTATCATCCACTACCAGTTCCAGTTTATCAGAATGGTAGCGTATTTTATCGAAGTAGGGTTTCACTTCGTGGCAGTATTTCAATGCGCGCTCGTGCATGTCTGCAACGTCATTTGCTTTTTTGCGCGCCTCCAGCATGGCTTCCACATTATCATTTATGTTCTGTATGTGGCCGCTTATTACTTCCACCAGGTTTAGCTGCGCTTTGTAGCTGTTCTTGTCCAGCCCCATTTCTTTAAGGCCGCGCACATTTTGTATCAGCGTGTTCTGGTAGTTGATGGCTGCCGGCAGAATATGGTTTGTAGCCAGGTAGCCTATGATGCGGGCTTCTATCTGCACCTTCTTTACATAGTCTTCCAGCATTATTTCGTGGCGGGCTTCCAGTTCGCGCTTGCTGTAGATGCCATTATCGTAAAATACCTGCTTGCCTTTCTCCGTTACAAACGCGTGCAGCGCTTCCGGCGTGGTCTTGAAATTGTTCAGGCCGCGACGTTCTGCCTCATCTGCCCATTCCGGGCTGTAGTTGTCGCCTTCAAACCTTATTTTTTTCGACTTAGCTATGTAGTCGCGCAATACCTGCAGCACTGCAATTTCCTTCTTCTCTCCTTTTTCTATAAGGGCGTCCACATCTTTTTTGAACTGCTTCAGCGTCTCTGCCATTATGGTATTCAGCACCACCATTGGAGATGCGCAATTGGCCGATGAGCCTACCGCACGGAATTCAAACTTATTACCTGTGAATGCAAAAGGGCTGGTACGGTTACGGTCGGTATTGTCCATCAGCAGTTCTGGGATCTGCTTGTGAATGTCCAATTTCAATATCACCTCATCCTGCTCGCTGAATTTCTCTTTTACCCTCGACTCCACTTCGTCCAGCACATCGCTGAGGAACTTGCCTATATATACCGAGATAATGGCCGGTGGCGCTTCATTTGCGCCCAGGCGATGATCGTTATTAGCCGATGCGATAGCGCCGCGCAACAGATCGTCATAATCATGTACTGCCTTTATTGCATTCACAAAAAAGGTAAGGAACATGAGGTTGGTGCGAGGTGTCTTCCCTGGCGACAAGAGGTTTACACCCGTATCTGTAGCCAGGCTCCAGTTGTTGTGTTTGCCCGATCCGTTAATGCCGGCAAATGGCTTCTCATGCAGCAATGCTTTTAGCTTATGGCGCTTTGCTACTTTGTTCATCACATCCATCAGCAGGGTGTTATGGTCCACCGCTATGTTGCATTCTTCAAATATCGGTGCGCACTCAAACTGCGATGGCGCTACCTCGTTGTGGCGGGTGCGTAGCGGTATGCCCAGCTTATAAGATTCCTGTTCAAAATCCTGCATAAAGGCATATACACGCTCTGGTATAGACCCGAAATAATGGTCTTCAAGCTGCTGCCCTTTTGCCGGGCCATGGCCTACCAGTGTGCGGCCACACATCATCAGGTCGGGGCGGGCATTTGCCAGCGCTTCGTCTATCACAAAATACTCTTGTTCCCAACCGAGAGTTGCTGTTACTTTACTTACATTCTTATCGAAGTAATGGCAAACGTCAACAGCGGCCTTATCAAGAGCAGCTATAGACTTCAACAGAGGTGCCTTGTAATCGAGCGATTCGCCATTGTAGGCAATAAATATAGTAGGTATGCAGAGTGTCTTGCCTGAGCCTGCTTCCATAATGAACGCTGGAGATGAAGGATCCCACGCGGTATATCCACGGGCCTCAAATGTAGCACGGATGCCGCCGTTAGGAAAGCTGGAAGCATCTGGTTCCTGCTGTATAAGTGCATCGCCATCAAAAAGCTCTATGGCCGTGCCATCGCTCTTGATGGTGAAGAAAGAGTCATGTTTTTCGGCTGTGGTGCCGGTAAGCGGCTGAAACCAGTGGGTGAAATGGGTTACGCCCCTTTCTTCGGCCCATGCCTTCATGCCCGCTGCTACCTGGTCGGCTATCCGGCGGTCAACCCTTGAACCCGATTTTGCGGAATTCATAAGGCTTTTGTAAGCCTCATCGCTCAGGTATTCGCGAATGGTGCGGCCAGTGAATACGTTACTGCCAAATATAGCAGTGATCCTTTTTTCCCCGTACCCATGTATTTTTTTTTCTTCGACATTAGATAACGCCTGTATGGCCTGAAAACGTAAAGAAGACATAATATTAAATTTTGTGCAAATCTACACAATCCTTTCAATTTTTGTACTTTTCTTCAAAAATTTTCATTAATACATAATATTAAAATTAAATCTACAGCATTAATATATTTCCCAGTCCTGCACATTTCCCACGTAAGAGCAAGCAAAATCAGTATTTATAATGCTTTCTATAAATATCATTTTGGGCATTCCAGATAATTTAAAGTAAATCGTCATTTCATAATTGGCTCCTTTATTACCGAAATATGTTATTGGTAAATGTTCTATAAAATCAACCCCACGCTTGCCATTCCATTTATAGGCTGCTTCCTTTGCGCTCCAGGCAAGGGCCAACAGTTGAGGGTCATTATTGAAAAGATACTGCTCTTCGGGCGATAGAAATTTATGCTGTATCCGTTCTATTTTATCATGCCATGTCTGTATGTCTATGCCGGCCTCGTTATAAGGATCTATTACTGCGGCCACATAAGGCCAGGAGTGGGATATGGAGAAAAAGCGGTCGTTATCTTCTATCCGGGGTTTGTCGTGTTCGTCTTTACTGATCGTATGCAGCGGAAAATCCTCTTTCAAATGTTTTAGCAAAAACCGCCCGGCCAGGTGTTCTATCCTTCTTTGTTCATTCTTTATCGCAGATTCTATGCCCGTTTGCGCTCTGAAAAAAGATTCCGGCTCCTCTATCTTCCAGATAGCGGCAAGCCCGTGATCGCCTATCTCCCATTCTTTTAAAAGTGGCATGATGAAAATTGGTTTAATTAGCCCGTCCAGGTCCCTTAGTTGCCCCGGTCATTAGACCGGGGACTGCTGAAAGTATAATCGGCTTTAGCCAAAAGTACACAACACAATCGTTCTTGCAGGAGTAATTTCGGCTAAAGCCACAGGGCTTCTTTCTCTCCCCCGGCCTAAAGGCGCGGGGCTATTGACAGGCAAGCGTAATTCCGAAGAATTCCCTGCCCGCTATTCTCGCGAAAAATAATTATTTTGCACTTGCAGGGCGGAGATGATTTCCCTTTTGCCTCTTCTATGAATAAGCTTACCACATGCCTCTCACTTGCATTACTGATCTTTGCACTCCATGCCAACGCACAGGAGAGCCCGGCGCCTCAACCGGCCCCGCCAGAGAAAAAAATTGCAGATACCGCCACGCATGCCAAAAAGCCCAAAGTGAGCCTGATGAAGGCCAAAGCGGAATCTGACAAGCACTGGATAGGCGTAGAGTTGGCAAAACTTGCGGCGCCAGATATGTTTGGCAGGGGGTACGTGAATGGCGGCCGGGATAGCGCTGCTAAATATATGCTGAAAAGATTCAAAGAATTGCACCTGCAGCCCGTAAGGCCCGGTGGCACTTACCAGCAGGGCTATGCATTCCCGGTGAACACCTTTCCGGGAAAAATGTACCTGTCCGTGAACGGCACAGAGCTTAGGCCGGGAGAAGATTATATTATTGACGCTTCCAGCCCGTCATTAGTTAAGAACGACCTTCCTGTAGTAAGAATAGACCTTGATGATATTACCGACAGCGCCACCTGGCTGCAAACGATGGCCGCGGTGGACGACGGCCACGCTTACTTTCTGAAAAACGGCGATACCTTACTGCATAAAGTGCTGCATGTGAAGAAGGATGAGTTCTCTGCGCTTTTGCCCAAGGGCTGCTTTATTATCCCCGAAGAAAAGAAACTAACCTGGACGGTGAGCAGGGATACGATTGCCGCTACGGTGTTCTATGTGCTGCAGGATGCGCTGCACGGGAAAGTAAAAAAGGTGTCTGTTGATGAGCAGGCCGTTTATCTACCACATGCCCACAGCGAGAACATAATAGGCTGCGTAAGGGGCCAGGTTAGCGATACCTTTATAGCGTTTACTTCCCACTACGACCACCTGGGGATGATGGGCAATGCTACTTACTTTCCGGGGGCAAGTGATAATGCCAGCGGCTCGGCCGTGATGCTATACCTGGCCTCGTTCTTCACAAAACACCCGCCGCACTATTCTATATTGTTTATTTCTTTCGGCGGCGAAGAAGCGGGGCTGATGGGGTCAGAATTTTACGTTTCCAGCCCGTTTGTGCCATTAAAAAACATTAAATTCCTTACAAACATTGATATCATGGGCGATGCATCTGATGGTATAACGGTAGTAAATGCCACAAAATTTCCCGAGCAATTCGATTTTCTCAAATTTATTAATGACAAGGAAAAATACGTTCCCGCAATTTTCAGCCGGGGTCCGGCAGCTAATAGCGACCACTATTATTTCACAAATGCCGGGGTTCCTTCTTTTTTCGTTTATTCCGATGGCGGCCCGGGTTTTTACCACGATGTTTTTGACAAACCACAATCACTTACCCTAAACCATGTGGACGATGTGGCGCACCTGCTCATAGATTTTGTAAAAGGGTTGTAGGAAATGGGAAGCTAAAGCAGTTTCTTTAGTTCATCGAAAGAGATTTTGGCATCGGTTAATATTTGCAATAAAGTACCAGTAGGAATGTCCTTTTTTTCATGTATTGGAACGGTAACACGTGCATTGAACTTGTTTTTATAAATAGCATGGCTACCACATTGGCGTGTAAATACAAAGCCCTTCTTTTCAAGGGCTTTGGCTAGTTGCTTTCCATTTATAACAGGATGCCGGGGACTCATACTGCAATTTTCAGTTGGGATGAATACATTTCTTCCGGTATTGCCTCATTATTTTCTAATCTATCTTCTATATGCATTTTAATTACCGGCTCAATCATCCTTAGAGCTTCTTCTACGGTTTCCCCATCAGCATAGCAACCCTGCAAAGCCGGGCATATCGCCAAGAAAACACCATCCTCATCTTTTTCTATTACTACGGTAAGATTATATATTTTCATAAAAAACCTTTCCATAAAATTACGATAAACCTTACAAAGTTTTCAAATTGATTAAATAACGTGTCTATATTTTCGCGTTTTTTTTGTATTTTTATTTTTTAGAAAATCCGGTAGTCGTTTACAAATGAAGTTATTAGCTTCATTTGCTATTGACTATTGAGGTTATTTACTATTTTTGAGTTCCATTGTTTAAAAAAGCTGTATGAAAAAAACGCAATCGCTATACTTTGCTGCATTAGTTGTGGCCCTTTCTGTTATAGGGTCATCGTGCAAAAAGCCAGTTCATTCCAATTATGCTACCCCAAGTAATTACAGGCTGCTTAGTTATACTAAAGTTACTTCCTATGGTATTATTTCCCCTCCTACACTTGCCCCAACCATAACGGAGAATTATACATTTTTCTATGATGGCTATGGCCGGGTAAGCCAGATCATCTATACATCTAACGATTCGAATTTAGCTACTTCCGGTCATCAGTATTTGTCCAGCAATTTTAGCTATGTTGGGCCTGTAATAATGAAAACTACGACACAGCTAAAGTCGGAGATACCGGTGGAGATAGATAGCTTCACACAAAATGCAAACAGCCAGGTAACAAATGCCTATTTCGGTTCTGTGCCTTCTGTTTCCAACACTTTTTCGTATAACGGGAAGTTGCTCACGAACGAAGCGATAACTTACAACGATTCTGGCACTACGATCACTGCTAACCTGGCTTTCACCGCTAATAACGGCGATCTTTATCAGCAAAGCTTTGATGGCAATTACCATGCAACCTTTCCTGATTCCGGTATAAGACCTATATTCCCTGTAGGCGATCCGCGGGATACGATACTTGTGGTGCCGCTGGTGGTAACATGGGTCACATTCTCTCCTACTCCTGGGGTGGTAAACCATAATGCATCGTCAAAATCAGATGTACTGAATACACAAACCCAGTACCCTGTTAGTGTGTATGCAACTGATGGTAACAATATATTTACCCGCACATGTGTTTTCCCTATAAGTCTTGGCGCTACACAGTCTTACGATGTGTACAAGGATCTGCCCAACAGGGTAGGCGATTACCTGCAGTTGGAATCCTTCAGCATTTATGGCTCCAATATCTATAACAATTCACACCTTATAAAAACCATTACAACCCCATATTATACTACGACCATTGTGCCTACCATTGATGCCGATAGCAAGATAACCCAAAACGTGGTGACCACTAAAGACCTTCTGGGCAATGTAACCACTATTGTATATAGCCTGCAATACCAAACTTTCTAAAGCGGGTTCACTACCATATTTTTTACTTGATCCCGGCATGAGTGCCGGGATTTTTTGTGAAAAGATGTGGGATTATTGCCATCCCAATCCGTTCAGAACGATTATTATGGCATGAACAATATGTAAAAATCATGCTGGTCGATGCTGAATGCATCAAACGTTTATAGTAATATAGAAAGAGTACAGCCGATGCCGAAGGTATCGTACTATACAAAGCGGGGGTATCTATGATATGGGGTAGTGCGATGCCTTCAGCATCGGTTTTAATACCCCGGGGTTTTCTATAAACGTTAATCCCTTTGGGATTTGGCCCTTTCACTTAAAAAGTTTGGGACGAATGCTGCTCACCCAACCAGTGTAAAAAGGATCTGCGTTAGCGAAGTGACGACAACAAAATAATTCACCAAAAAATAATTTTCGTTTTACAGTAGGATAATTTTATTTTGTTTGCTTAACTTGAACTAAATTTCCTAACCAAAGCATTTTTATCTCATCACTAACAAATTTTTCAGTCATGGCAACTTCAAAAAAACAAGCCGCAAAGAAATCAGCGCCTAAAAAGGCTGCTCCAAAAAAGGCAGTAAAAAAGATTGTTCCAGCTAAACAAGCCGCACCTAAAAAAGCAGCTAAAAAAAGTGCACCCGCTAAGAAAGCTGCACCCAAACAAGCTGTTAAGAAAAGCGCGCCTGCAAAGAAAGTGGTTGTCAAAAAAGCGGTAAAAAAAGCAGCGCCAAAGAAAGTAGCTCCTAGGAAGACCGCCCCCAAAAAAGCTGTGAAAAAAAGTGCGCCGGCTAAAAAAGCACCTGCAAAAAAAGCGGCACCTAAAAAGGCCGCACCAAAAAAAGCTGCACCAAAAAAAGTAGTGGCTAAGAAAGCCGCAGGTAAAAAGCAAACTGCAAAGAAACCAGTTGAACAAATGACAGAAGAGATAGTGATAATACAGCCAATGCCCGGTAATATGGTGGACATGATGAACGAGGCTATAGCCAATGTAATGGAGCAGGATAATGACGAGGAGGAATTGATAATAATTACCTCGATAGAATAAAAGAGCTATACTTTGCACGGTATAGTTTTGTTGCGTTGTTGAAAAATGATAGGGAAACGCTAACTATATGCCTGCAGCCCTGCAAGGGTGAAATCTAATAGCGATGGGCATCGCCCATCGAACTCGCGCTGGATGGCCTATATGTGACGAAATGCACTAACTTATCTCGTGTATAGTATAAAATAAATGAACCGGGTAGCTGACGCCATACCCGGTTCATTTCTATAAGTTCGTTCAATTTTTTTATGCCGCCTGCTCCGTATCCTTTGGTTTCTTCATGATTGCAAAAACCTCGGTAACGAAACCTAATAATACTACTATTGGCGCCAGCGTGATGCGGCGGAAACTGTATATTTCGTCATAATGAAATTCATGTGGGTTGGCACTCTTGCCGCCAGACATCAGCATAAAGCCAATAAGGATAAGGGCCACTCCGCCTATCATCCACATATAATTCTCCCTGTCAAACAAAAAAGTAATTTCTTGCTTAGGCTGATTTGATTTGAATGGCGATTTGCTCGGTGCCGCTGCCGGGCGGGGAGCAGGATTGCTGGCTTGTTGTGGTTTTGCTGCTGTTGACATAGGTACAATATTACTGAATTTTTTTAAAAAGGATGCCCGAAGACAAGTTAAATAAGGTTAATGCTACAATTGGCGAACTTAATAAAGATCATCCACATGCATTTTTAAATACTTTACTACCGACCGGTGCGTACTGAACATAGAAATAAATACCCCCAGCACCAGCATCCCCAGCATCAGGAACGACACCAGGAAGGGATCGTTAAGCGAACTTAGCGCCGGAAGCTGTGCATCGGCAAACGACATTACCAGCCACAGGCCCACAACAGCTACAACGCCACTCAGCAAGCCATTCAGGAAGGCTCTGAGGTCAAAAGGGCGGGTAATGAATGAGCGGGTGGCACCCACCATTTGCATGGTCTTTATCAGGAACCGGTTGCTGAACATGGCCAACCGCACGGTATTGTCAATAAGGAAAATAACCACAATAAGCAGCACCACAGATATGCCTGCAAGTATGATGCCTATTTTGCGCAGGTTGCTATTCATATTGTCCACTACCACATTGGGCCAGGTTACATCGCGCACTACGTTGCTTTGTAAAATGAATAGCTTTATCTTGGCAAGGCTGTCTTTATTTACATACTCCTCATGCAGCTTCAGCGTTATCGATGTAAACAGTGGATTGTACCCCAGGAAGTCAATCATATTGCCCCCTTCTACCTCATTTTCCATCTTCACCGCCTCTTCTTTTGTGATGATCCCGGAGTTTCTTACAAACGGTTGCCTGTCTAGTATAGACCGCATCCTGTTTACACTTTCATCAGCTACATTATCGTGAAAGTCAACGCTTATTTCCAGGTCTTCCTTGAAAGCGCGGGACAAAGCCCTGCCATTGATAAGCAGCCATCCCAGCACACCAAGCAGGAACAGCACTAAGGCTACCCCCATAATGGCATTAAAATAAGATGGTTTTGCTTTTTTTCCTGTAGCCATGGTTTATTGTTCAAAAATATAAAAATCCACAGCAATTAATAATATTATACCCCCTGGCTTAACGTTTTTAACAAATCGCATGGTTTACTGGTGGCCATCCGCTTTTTTCTTAGGCGTCTTTGCCTTTTCGGGTGGCTTTGGTGCAAATACGGTATATGGTATGGTTGTATCTGCTTCCGGCGGATTTGCCTTGATGCTTATATCTGTGATACCTGCCTTTATGGGCACGCCGGGTATCCGTATTGCCTTGTTTGACGGATAAACGATCTTTACCAGGTAGTTGCCTGCAAATGTGGAATTTGTTTCATAATGCCCCATAGAGTCCGTAAACCCTGATGAGTTAATGGACGAATCGGCGGCATATACAAAAGCCTGTACGCCGATCAGCGGACGGTTTCTTGCGTCCCTGATATAACCGCCTATAGCGCTTTTATGAACCACCGGCTTACCTGCGGGAGTTGTGGCAGCGGTTGCGGGTTGGGGTTTAGCGGTGTTTTGTGCAATGGATAGTCCGGTTGTAAATAAACAAAATGTAAATGCTACTAATTTTTTCATGTTCAGGAATGCGGTTTTAACGACTAAAAGTACGCAATATTCTAAATATTTTTTTGCAGTAGGCATAAACGGCCCATAACATCTTGGTGATACATTTATGTATTAATTTATTTTATCATTTCATCTGATGTAGGCAAGCGTATTTGTTTGGTGTGCGCCATCTGATAGACGACTGATAGCCGAGGCTTTAATGGTGCCTTTTTGGGTCGTAGATGCGATTGACGGTGGCCAATATCTTGATTGGCTGATACGACAGAAGAAGCTCAATAAAATTACTGATAGAGCCAAAACCAGCGCCACATAGTTGACAGAGGCGGTGCCATAACAGCGTAGAGCCCTTTTTTGCCGGCGGAGCCTTTGGCAAAAAATCGCCTTTTCTTTTGGTACTTTTCTTTTGGCGAAGCAAAAGAAAAGTACGATCGCGCCAGGCAAGTTATAAGAAACTATAAAACGGGTTTTTGCCAAAAAATGGCTTAGTGACGTTGGCGAAATAAATACCACCATATGACGAAGTTGTTTTTCTTTTATGCGAGGCGCAAAATCCGCGAATAGTGAGCTATTTAAGGACTTTTGGGACGAAGCAGAAATGGAAAAGAACAAGTCAGATGGTGGTATTTATTTCGCTATCGTCACTTACCCAGTGCATTTGTAAAGTGAGATCGGTCACTTTTAACTATATCCATTCACTTTTCTGCCCCCAAGTATTTACTTTTGATTCTAATAGTAAAACACAGTTCATTGGCCTCTTTAAAAAAACTTGCAGGGCAAACCGCCTGGTATGGGCTCAGCTCCATAGCAGCGCGTTTTATCAATTACCTGCTTACACCTTATCTTACTTACAAACTTTCGGAGGCCACTTATGGCGAGCAGAGCATTATCTACTCTGCGATACCATTCCTCAATGTGATATTCACCTACGGAATGGAAACTGCCTACTTCCGTTTCAGCAACAAAGACATTGACGAAGACAAGGTTTTTAGCACAGCCAGTTTTTCGCTCATTACGTCCACCGTTTTTTTTACCGGCCTGCTGCTACTGTTCCGGCAAGACCTGGCCACCCTGTTAAACCTCAGGTACCATCCCGAGTTTATTACCTGGGCTGCATTTGTGATCATGCTGGATACGCTCACTACCTTACCGTTCGCCAAGCTCCGGCATGCCAACCGGCCGCGGAAGTATGCGTTCATAAGGATAATGAGCATCCTGATAAACGTTGGCCTGGTTTATTTTTTCTATAGCAGGCTGCCCATGCTCGCGGTCAAATATCCGAGCTCCCTATTCGCTAAGTGGTATGACCCCGCTATTGGGGCGGGCTATACTATAATAGCCGGCATCATTGCTTCCGGCCTTACCTTTTGTATGTTGTTGCCCGAGTTTTTATCTATTAAGTTGCAATGGAGCAATAAGCTGTGGCGGGAAATGCTGGTGTACTCGCTGCCGCTGATGGTGGCAGGGTTTGCCGGCATGATAAACGAAACTTTCGACCGCATCATGCTGGGCTGGTGGGCGCCCGTGGCCACCCACGAGCAGAAGATGCAACAGGTTGGTATTTATTCGGCCTGCTACAAGTTGTCGCTGCTTATCAGCCTATTTATACAGGCCTTCCGCATGGGGGCGGAGCCCTTCTTTTTCCAGCATTCAAAAGGGGAAGACGCCCCCAAAATATATGCGCGGGTGATGAAGTTTTTTGTGATCACCATATGTGTGATGTTCCTGTTCGTAGCCCTTTACTTAGACATTTGGAAGCAGTTTATCCGCAACCCGCACATGTGGGTGGGGTTGAAGGTAGTGCCGATCTTGCTCCTCGCCAATATGTCGCTTGGTGTCTATTACAACCTGGCTATATGGTACAAGCTATCGCACAATACACGTGCCGGGGCTACCATTACAATAATTGGCGCAGTGCTTACGTTGCTTGTCAATTATTTTTTCATTCCGTATTATGGCTACATGGCCTGCGCCTGGGCTACATTGCTCTGCTATAGCAGCATGATGGTCATATCTTATTTCTGGGGCCAAAAAGTATATCCGGTACCTTACAACACTAGAAAATTATTGGGCATCTTCGGTGTTATGCTATTTTTCTATTTTCTCGACCTCGGCATCTGCTCCTTTATCACGTCGGTGTGGGCACGTATTGGCGTCGGCACACTGTTATTATTAGTTTACCTGCGGTTTATTTTCAAGATAGAGAAGAAAGAATTGGCACGAATGCCAGTGATAGGAAAATGGGTGAAGTGACCTACAAAATGTACTTGTTACTTGCTAGCAAATTTCTCCCTCAGCTTCATAACCGGCGATTCAAAATACCGGAATAGCAACGACGAAAGCCCCACGACAATAACCCAGTATAGCAGGTAATACACCACAACCGTGCCTGGTGCGCGGCCTACCTTCATAGGGTAAAAAAACGGCAGGAACACCAATGAATAATGTACAAGATACATGGAGTAGGATATCTTGCTGATGTGCACAACCAACCGGGAAAATAGTGCGCTCCCAGTTTTTTTTACACTATTGGCATAAGGCAGGCAGAGTGAAAAAAACAAGGGAATAAATAAATAGAGAAATGCATTGCACACAAAGCGTACAGCCGGATTGGGAGAAGAGGTGAACGCGAGATCGTGCTTGGTTATCAGGTAAAGGATGGCCACTGTCCCGCATAGGCTTATGGTCAGCAGGCGGCCCTTATACCTATTGAGGATACTGCCTTTAAAATAATTGAAGTATGCAAACAGCACCCCATACATCACGGCGTCCAGGCGGAACAGCACTATTTTTCGTATTCCCTCGTCCTCGCCGTCACCATTTATGGGGTGGAAGGCATTGAAGAAACGGATCAGGACGAATACCGATAAGTACCCCACGAAAACGCTCCATAGAAATTTGCCCTTGTTTACCGGCGCTGCAACCCGTGCCGATAAGTACATAACTACAGGCAGGGTTAAATAAAACCACTCCTCTATAGATAAACTCCAGCCTTCAGGGAAGAAGCCAGCTTTATCTGGCCGCCACACGTTTTGCAGGAAGAAGTAATAGCGAATCTGGTGAAACCCGGCATTTTGCAGTTGCATGACCTGGTATAAAATAATGTCAATGGTGAGTATGAGCCAGTAGTTGGGCAGTGTTCTGAACCACCTGCGAACCCAGAAATTAGAAATCGTGGAAAATGAAAAATCGCTGGCGGTCACAAATTGCTTAATGAGGATGTTCCCGATAAGGAAGCCGCTGAGTACGAAAAATAGCTCCACGCCCATTACCCCGAGGGGCTGCATATGATCTACCGCCAACGTTACAAACCGCCCGATATGCGGCACAGTAACAAGCCGCACCAGGAAGCCGAATGAATGGGAAATAACAACTGCCATTATAGCAATAGCCCTAACTACATCCAGCCCTATTATCCTTTCGTTTTTAATAAAAATAGTTTTGGTAAAGCTAACAATAAACAAGCTCTCCGTAAACGGCGGAACAAATTGCGTTGCCACTTAATTGCCCCGGCCCTTAGGTCAATGGCATTTAGTTAAGGAAAGAATCACGCAGGATGATGCTGAAGGCATCCAACGTTTATAGAAAAGACAATCCAAAATGGAGTCCGATGCCGAAGGTATCGAACTACGCTCGTTTGGAAAATCTCTTAACTAATTGACATTGACCTAAAGGCCGGGCAATTAAAATCTAAATTCATAAGTGCAAAATACCATACTCGGCCATTCACAAACGGCAACCTGCACAAGAATATTGTTGTTAATTTATACAGGCATAGCAGATTTTAGGAATTTATATTGCCCGATTATCGTTAATTTCATATCCTGAAACTGGTGTAAAATGGTAAGCAAAACGTACAAAGCATCGCTGTTAGTAGCCGAAGATGAAGAAAGCCTGCGGGAAGCCCTGAAGCTGAACCTGGAACTTGAAGGCTACGAAGTAACCACGGTGGACAATGGCCCCGGAGTGATAAAGATGGTGAAAAACGAATACTTCGACCTGATAGTGCTGGATATAATGCTGCCAGACATGGATGGTATAACGGTTTGCGAAACCATAAGAATGCAGCACAATGATGTGCCTATACTCTTCCTGTCGGCCCGCAACAGCAGTGCCGACCGTGTGGAAGGACTAAAAAAAGGCGGCGACGACTACCTGACAAAACCATTCAACCTGGAAGAATTGTTGCTACGGGTGGACAAGCTGGTAACCAAGAACAAGAAAATAAAAGAACCACAAACTATAGGCGACATATATGAATTCGATGGCTGCAAAATAGACTTCGGCGCGCACGAGTGTATAGATAAGAACAAAAAAAGCCAGGAGCTGAGCAAGAAAGAAGCTGCCCTGCTAAAGCTGCTGGTTGAGCATGAAGGCGAGGTGGTATCTAGGGAACAAATACTACAGATAGTATGGGGCTATAACGTGTACCCCACCACGCGCACCATAGACAACTTCATCCTCAACTTCCGCAAATTCTTCGAGAAAGACAGCCGCAATCCACGCCATTTCCATTCAATAAGGGGAATCGGGTACAAGTTTACGAAATGAGGGGAGGATAATTGGGTAATTAGGGGCGAACATCATACCCTGTCCCATTCTTCATTAAGTATTCGGGGTAAAAAATACCCCTTTATACAATTGGGGTTTCGTATGCAGATCTGGATGTGATTTTTTTCTTTAAATCCGGCAGTTTTATACAACTCGTTCCCCTCCCAAAATACCGACCTTACCGAATCAAATTGTTTTCTGTTTATCATTCCCTGGTGAATTGTTTCTATCACCTTGCAATCTAATTTTCTTATTAAAATGTCGCTGCTGTTTTTTACCGGAATATTTTGAGGCAACTCCATATTATTGTTCAAATAGGTTTGTTCAAGAATTTCGTACCCTTCTTTTAAAAGTTGAAGGTTCGAAAAATCAATCAAATCCAAACAATATCCAAGATTGATTACCGCTCCAATAACCGCAGGCTTCTTAATAGACTTATTGCGAGATGTGTTCATCAGTTCTTTTGCGAAATCATATGCTCGTTCTGCGCTGTTTTCCCAAAAATATATTCCGTTACCTAACCAATCATATTCGTTCTGGCTCTTGATTAAATCATCATCTCCCTTTAGTACTTTCTCGACAATCGACTCATCACACCCGTGAAATCCCAATATCAACCCTGGCTTCGTGGAATACATATGTCTCTATATTCTGGTTTTACTTCGCCCAAGCTGTTGAATATGCCAATATCTTGCAGGAATTTTTTAGATGACTTTTTATTTCTAGTGACCTTCTTCTTGAACTCGCCGAGCACCTCTAACAATTCTTTTACTTCACTCGCACTCATAACAATTGTTGTTTTCACAAAGATACAATACTGAAATCAATAATGCAAAATCATAACCTTACACATACAGTTTTTAAAAACTTCCACATTTGTTTTATCTTTATCAGGATACGTTCCCTATGAAGGGCATACTTCTGTTCTTAATGGTTGTTTGTTTCGTTCGCGTTCAATGCCAGACTATGGACGAGGCTTATCATTTGTATGCAGAGGACAAATTTGACTCTGCTAAGGCAATGACTTTTAAGATGCTCAACGATGATAGCGCTGCGGCAGAAGCAAATTTATTACTCGGCAGGATATTTGTTGATCAAAAAAAGTGCGACACCGCGATGCGCTATTTACTGGCGTCAATCTCGCTCGACAAAGACATCTCCCGAATTTCCGGTTGGAGCCACGCTTACCTGGGGAAAGCCTTTGCTATGACTGGCAAAAAAGAAAGGGCTATATCTGAATTGAACAAAGCAATCGCTTTGAATAAAACTATTAATTCGGTAAAGGTCGCGAAGGACGCGCTGCACGAACTTTTTCAGCCTCCATGGGTAAGAGATGCTCTTGATTTGTATCAGCAGCGAAAATATGAACAAGCAAAGGGAATGGCGTTTAGCAGGCGTAACGATACAAATTCAGCAAAAGAAGCAAATTTTATCATTGGAAAAATATACGTTGTTGAGGAAAAGTACGATTCTGCGATACCATACCTTCAACTTGCGATAAAACTCGTTACTGATACCACTTATGTTTCGGGATGGAGCTATGCGTACCTGGGAAAAGCACATGTTTTGTGCGGCGAAAAGGAAAAAGGAATATCGGAATTGAACTCAGCAATTGAACTTAATATAACTAAAAGTTCGGCGCAGTATTCAAGAGAAGAACTTGGGCTCATTCTGTATAATCCTTCCGGGCAAAACCAAGACAAACTAAACTATGTATCGCTTGGTCCGCACTGGATAATGATGGAGGGCGCGCATATAACTTACTACTTCCAGGACACCACTAACCGGACCAACGTCGTAAAAAGATACATACACCAGCATGAACAGGCATATGAGCAGATCAATAAAACATTCCAAGCAACGCTAGCAAAGAAGATGGTTTTTTACGTTTGGTTCGATCGTCAACTGGCAAAGCAACTATTGAGTCGCGACCTCGGGTTCACAAGTCCGAGGACCTTTACAACGAATGCCGCCATAAACCAATCCATAGGCCATGAAATGACACATACCTTATCTTATTGGGGATGGGGAAGCCCGACAATAAGCAGCACCCGATTTATCAATGAGGGAGTAGCAGTAGCGTTCGATTTATACCTGGATGACAAAAATGTTAGCGCACAAAAAGCCATCGCAGGTAAAAATATCCATAGCGTGCTGGATATTTGGAATGATGCATACACCGATGAAGATATTGTATATCCGGTAGGAGGAGCATTTGTCAGCTACCTGTACAACAAATGCACGCCAGAACAGTTCAAAGCAATCATCAAAGATCAAACAATTGAAAATGCACAAAAAACGCTTGGTGATAAGGCGTTTGAAACGTTGGTCACTGACTTTAACCAACTGATCGGGTTTCAATAGTTCACCGATTTTCTGCTATAGCGGAGTGTAGATTTTATCAGGGTTCATTTCCTTTGCATTAGCCATCATGGAAAGGGCAGTATCTAATTTATCCAGGTCGCCAACATTTACAATTATTACCGGCCTTTTCTTATCATCGAAGAAGTTTATCACCCCTTCGTCTTTAACCGAAAGATTCTTTAGCTGAGGAAATTTGCTTTTCAGAAGCTTATAGTTTTCATCCCGGTTGGAATGGATAACAAAGAACTGCGTACCCGGACTCTCGTCAATCATACTAACTGACTGCGGGTCTGCGATAGGGTATGTGACACCGAACGTGCGCATCGTGAAGTATCTATTAATAGTGGAAACGACAGAATTCATTTGTTCATGGTCTTTGGCGTCGGTATAAACGGCGACGCTGTTCAGTAAATTCCCGTAATTGTATATTGCTCCCGGAAATCCTTTTCCAAACAAACTAACAGCACTGTCCACAAAGTATTTGTCGGGCACCCTACCTTCGTTAATATAGCGCTCCACCATTGGATAAATGGCGTGTGCGTAGCCATTAATGTATTCATTTGCATACCAACTGCGGACCTCCATTTTCCCTGATAAAGCCTTGTATGCCCAGCCATTGCCGCAAGCCGTGGCGAGGGCTTCATCAAAATAACCATAGGCATACATGCTGTACCTCGAAGTGTTCTGTGAGAAGTATCCGTCAATTTTCACCTGCATTGCCAAACTCTGTTCCAGGTATAGCATATGGCACATTTCATGGATGGCAATGCTCAGGCTCTTAGGTGGGTCCTTTTCCGTGGCCATCTCGGCCAGAACTACATTATTGCTATGCGGGCTCGCGGTTGTGTTAGTACCCTCGCCGGGTAGTGGGTACATGCTCACCGTAAACGGAATATCGGCACTCCACACACTGCCATAAAAAGCCCTTAGTTTTATGAAAATACTATCGGCCTTACCTCCCAGTTTTTGGAGCGCACTCAATTGCATTTTTGCGGCACTTGCGCATGGATCGCCGATCATTTTGTCGTAGTAAGGTGCTGCGTTTTGCAGCACGTTCCTCAGTTTCAGCCAGTCTTCGTTTGGTAAAATGCCCATGATGCGTTGCAGAAAATCGTTCAGATCGGATGCCTGGACGGCGGCGATAGAGATCAAATTGAAAGTAGTACGTGGCCAAATTCTGTTTTCGGGATAGCCAGGTATCGTATAGCCGTAAGACAGCGATATAGAGGAAAACGCTTTGACAATCCCTGAAAAACTAGCAGAGTCTTGTTTAGGCAGGTGACTATAAATGTAGGCGCTATAGGTAGGTGAAATATTTGCGTCATGATTAGCAGCCAACAGGAAAGTAAGCAGGCAAACCGGCTTGCTGATCTTGAAATCAATAATTCCCTGTGCTGGCAACCTGACCGCCGCGAGCAAAAGAATAAACAATACCTTTTTCATACACGCTGAATAATCATTTGAATAAAAGTAAATTAAAGAACGGAAATCACCACCTTTGCTCGGGTCTTCACGTGGCAAATGCGTTTAAATAGGAAGTTCCTCGTGAATTTATATAATTTAGTTTTATTAGTAACCTGTATAAAAAATTCTCTAAAAAATGTAAATTGCACTAAAATTTTCTTATAAGGACCTAAAATTTTGTGCAATGGTAGAAAAAAATCCCTCCACACCGTTCCTGAATGAGGTCATAGGTGGTTCGTCAAATGATGCGGAATCAAGAAAAATCTCCAGGCTCGTTAAAGAAGGGAAACTAAAAAAAATTGCTCCCCGCGTATATACATCTAATCTGTCCGATCCACCCGAAAGCATCGTCAGAAGAAACTGGTATATAATCCTGTCTATCCTCTATCCTGAAAGCATTTTGAGCCATCGAAGCGCACTAGAGGGTATGCCCATAAATAATCACGTCTTCATAACGCATAAGTACTCGAAAAATATTGAATTGCCCGGGTTGACCATTCATTTATTAAACGGCCCCGGCAAAATCTATGGTACCACAACTTTTTATAAAGATCTATACCGGTCAACGGAGGCAAGGGCGTTTTTGGAAAATATGCAGACCGTACAAGGCACAACGACACATCCGAAAGCGTTACGTAAGAGCCATATAGAAGAACGGCTCGAAACAATAATCAGGACAAGGGGAGAAGACGCACTGAACCAGGTACGTGATGAAGCAAAAAGTATAGCGGACCATCTTGATATGGAAAAGGAGTTTGAAACTCTTAGCCAGGTTATAAGCGCTTTGCTATCTACGCACACTTCCAAAATCCTGAATAGCGCTGTTGCAAAGGCAAGGGCCTTAGGTGAGCCTTTTGACCCAGATAGAATTGATTTATTCCAGAAGCTATACCAGTATTTGAATGAACACGGATTTGAAAACTATATGGATAAAAATGGCAGCTTAAAAGCATATCAAAGCTTTGCTTTTTTTGAAGGATATTTTTCAAATTTCATTGAAGGAACTGAATTTGAAGTAGCAGAAGCTAAAGCTATTGTTCAAACAGAAACACCACAACCATTGAGGGACGAGGATTCGCATGATATACTCGGAACTTATCACATTGTATCTGACAGAAAGCAAATGTCAATTTGCCCTGAAAGTGCTGAACAGTTATTGGATTTATTAAGGGAAAGACATCGGGTGTTGTTAGCCGCAAGGACTGGTAAAAAACCAGGTCAATTTAAAGAACAAAATAACAGGGCAGGGAGTACGCAATTTGTTGACTGGAAGTTGGTAGCCGGAACTTTAAAAAAGGGATTTGACTTTTATAAATTTCTCCAGGATCCTTTTGCCAAAGCTGCATACATGATGTTTCTCGTAAGCGAAGTACATCCTTTTTTAGATGGTAATGGGCGAATCGCAAGAGTAATGATGAATGCCGAGCTTTCCAGTAAAAACTTGTCTAAGATCATTATCCCTACCGTTTATCGGGTTGACTATTTGGGCGCAATAAAACGGTTGACTAAGAAAAGTGAACCTGCAACGTACGTCAAGATGCTGCAAAGGGCTTATAAATTCAGTTCTTCCGTTCATGGTGAGGATTTAGATAGTATGGAAGCTTATTTGCGCAAATGCAATGCTTTTGAAACGGAAGATGGGTTTATTTTGAGGTCCCCGGAAAATAAATAGGTGCACATAGCAGAAAGGTCACCACCTCAACTCCGGATCATCACTTTCATTGGTCTTTTTATTGGCTTGCCTGCTCTGTATCTTCTGCAGTTGCCGGTCGTAAACCAGGCGTGCAATTTTTAAGGCTACATCCTCATCACGCAAAATAGCATTCAGTTTTTTCTCTGAAATATCCAGCCGGTACATGAGTTGGAAAAAGGTGTCCGGCCCACGTTCCAGTATGGTCACGATCCGGTCCGCCAGCAATTTCAATATAGCTTCTACAGAGAGCGTTTCTGGGAGTTGTAAATCCCATTCCTGTTGGAGCGCGATGGCGGTATCTTCTATTAATTCGTTTGCCATAAAAAAAGCCGTTCTAAGAGGAACGGCAAATTAATCAATTCATATTGTTTCTTTGTTCGGGAAGCTATTGCTATGCGTTACTTTTTAAGGAAATACATAACAACCCCCACCCCTATTTGGCCAATCCAGAATAGGAACATCCATTTGATCATATCCGCTTTGGTTTCTTTTATTTCTTTTATAAGTTCTACCTTATCATCCTTGGTTAAGAAAACTTCTTTTTTTTGATTTATTTTTTCTTCGGCGGCATTTTCGAAAAATTCCATAACCGCCGCTGCATCTTCTTCTTTTTGAAAATTTCTTTTTAAGATTTCATATGTTTTTATCTGGATTGCAGTCATAATCAGTATTATTTCATTCTGAAACAATCATACAAAGTTACTATGAATTTTTGTAATGTGGAAAGCAAGAGACAATTTATTTCTCTCTTAAAACATCTTTATCTTATCCATCACCATGTCCTTCACGCCTGCTAGTGGTATGCGTTCCTGCGTCATGCTGTCGCGGTAGCGGATGGTTACCGTCTGGTCTTCCTTGGTCTGGTGGTCTATGGTAATGCAGAACGGGGTGCCTATGGCATCTTGCCTGCGGTAACGCTTGCCTATGCTGTCTTTCTCCTCATAAAAGCACTTGAAGTGTGGTTTGCACTGGTCTATCAGCTCACGGGCTATCTCCGGCAGGCCATCTTTTTTTGTCAGTGGCAACACAGCAAGTTTTATGGGCGCCAGCATTGGCGGAAATCGCAGCACTACGCGGCTATCCTGCTTCTCTTCAGTACTCAAGTTTTCTTCTTCGTAGGCTTCACTCAGTATCATCATTACGGTACGGTCCAGGCCTATGGACGTTTCCACTACGTAGGGTATATAATGCTGGTTAATGTCAGTATCGAAGTAGGTCAGTTTTTTACCGCTGAATTGTTGGTGATTTTTCAGGTCGAAGTCTGTGCGGCTATGCACCCCTTCCACCTCCTTAAATCCCATTGGGAAATCATATTCTATATCACAAGCGGCATCGGCATAGTGCGCCAGCTTCACATGGTCGTGAAACCGGTATTTATCAGGCGATATGCACAGGCTTAGGTGCCACTTCATTCTTGTTTCTTTCCAATATTCATACCATTCCTTTTGTGTGCCGGGGCGCACAAAGAACTGCATCTCCATCTGCTCAAACTCCCGCATACGGAATATAAACCCACGGGCTACTATCTCATTCCTGAATGCCTTCCCCGTCTGCGCAATGCCGAACGGTATTTTCATCCTGCCCGATTTTTGCACATTCAGAAAATTCACGAATATACCCTGGGCTGTTTCCGGGCGCAGGTATATTACATTGGCCTCTTCTGCCACAGAGCCTATTTCTGTAGAGAACATCAGGTTGAATTGGCGCACATCGGTCCAGTTGCAGGTGCCACTGACTCCGCACGATATTTTGCGGTCCTCGATCAGTTGCTTCAGCCCGGCAAAGTCGCTTGCAGCCAGCAGTTGGTCCATTTGTTGCAGTATAGCGTCTCCATCTTCTTTCGCCAACGTTTCCGCAAACCCTTCTATCAGGTGATCCACGCGGTAGCGTTTCTGGCTATCCTTGTTATCTATCATGGGGTCGCTGAAATTATCTACGTGCCCGCTTGCCTTCCATACCGTGGGATGCATAAATATAGCGGCGTCAATGCCTACTATGTTCTCATGCATCTGTGTCATGCTCTTCCACCAGTATTCACGTATATTTTTCTTTAGCTCCACGCCATACTGGCCATAGTCATACACGGCGCTCAGGCCATCGTATATTTCGCTCGACTGGAATACAAAACCATACTCCTTGCAGTGCCCTATAATATTTTGCAGCTTATTATCGTTTGCCATAATGGTGGCAAAAATAGCGAAAAGCCCCAAAGTAAAAATTTACTGTTTCCTCTGATTACAATTATGGTTTGTATGGTTAAGTGACGTTGACAAAATAAATACCACTATATGGCGAAGTTATTTTTCGTTTATGCAAGGCACAAAATCCGCGAATAGTGAGCTATTTAAGGACTTTTGGGACGAAGCAGAAATGAAAAAGAACAAGTCAGATGGTGGTATTTATTTTGTCATCGTCACTAAATCAGGGTTATGTGTTAAAAGGTGACCAGTAACGCTGAAATTTTTATTAATTTTGTTTATACCGATTCAATTGTGGCATAACATATAAATGCGTAGCAATATTTATTATGCGGGTTATTGTTGCTCTTAGAAAAACAAAATGGGAAAAAATATCCTTGTAATAGAACCAGATGAGGTTAAATATGCCACGCTTGAAAAAATGCTGGCTGACCTTAATTATGCCGAAGAACATATTTTTAGAGGTTTGTCATTTCCCGATAGCTTTTCTATCCCCCTAGCCAACGTCAGCGTTATTATTGCCAGTCTCGGCATGAATAGCGAAAGCGATGTTTTTAGCGTTCGTCGCCTGGTAAGCCACTTTGTACACATACCTGTTATTGTCGTGTCAGGCAACGATGATAACCGCGCCTATATTGATGCAATACATGAAGGTGCTCAAGACCTGCTGGTAAATGGTCAATTCGATTCCCGGCAGTTAGGCCGGGCTATTTGTATTGCCTTTGAACGCACAAACCTGAAGCTGGAGGCGGAGAACACGTTTTATGAGTATAAAAGGCATTTCGATAATGGGCCGCTGCCCATGTGGATATTTAATGAAAAGACCCTTAAATACCTGGTGGTAAATCAAGCTGCTATTGCCAAGTATGGTTACAATAAAGAAGAGTTCAGCCAAATGTCTATCCTGGACATCAGGCCGGCTGAGGATGTTGCCGCAATGCTCGAAACTTTTAATCACCGCAAGGATGATTATTATGACGCCGGTTACTGGCGGCATAAAAAGAAAAACGGGGAGGTGTTTTATGTTCACATGTACTCCCACGCAACCCTATTTGAAGGTATCCCGGCGAGATTATGCTTTGCTGTGGATGTGAACTCAAAGATGATCACGGACATGCAAAACAGGGAGTTGAATGCACTGATCAAAGAGCAGAAAGAACAACTCGATAACATACTTTTGTCTATTAGCGATGCTATTTGGTCGAGGAGGACAGACACAATGGAACTTACTTATGCCAACAACGCCTATTACAAGCTGTTTGGCTGCGAACCGGGGAAAGCCCGAAGCCAGGAGGAGGTAGTAGAGGCCGTTTACCCCGATGACCGTCACCTGATGATGGCCGCAGTAGATGAAGTGAAAGAAACCGGAAGTACCGAATTTGCGTATCGTTATTATAACGTTGACGGCAGCTTAAAAACATTGAAAGTTAGCTCCCGGTTGAAAAAGGGTGAAGACGGGCAACCGGATATGATAAATGGAATAACCATAGACATTACCAAAGAAAAGGAGCTCTATGACGCTATAAGGAACAATGAACAGAAATTGAGCGCAACCATCAACAACACAAAGGATCTTATCTGGTCGGTTGACGCAAACCTGCGCATAATTTTCTGCAACAAGCCTTACCAGGACTTCTTTTACAAGCTCATTGGCATTGCCCTGGACGAGGGGGATTATGTACTCGGCAACTGGCATTCCGAAGAGTTTATTAACTCGAGAAAAAAAGATTACGACCGGGCGTTCAGGGGAGAAAGTTTCACGGTGGTTATAGAGGAGAACTATAATGACGCAAACCTATATTTCGAAATCAGCTCTAACCCTATAGTGGATGTGGATGGAAAAATTGTAGGCGTCAACTGCATCTCCAGGGATATATCCGAACAACGATCGCAGCTATTGAAAATACAAGAGCAGAACGCAAGGCTCAAGGAAATAGCCTGGATACAGTCGCACAAAGTGCGTGGCCCTGTGGCGAGTATCTTAGGTCTTATTTCCCTGGTTGATTATGAATTGATCGCCGGAGAAAATAATGTGGAGGTGCTCGAGAACCTGAAAACAGCAACACACGACCTTGACCTTGTGATCAGGGAAGTCGTAGAAAAAACCAACGACCTTAAATACGAGCAGTCTTATTTGTCATCTAAATAAGGACTGGAACGGCTTTTAAGAATATTGCAATTTTTTTGTAGCCCCGGTCTTTAGACCAATATCCTTTGGTTAAGAAAAAAATCGCGCCGGGCGATGCTGAAGGCATCTAACGTTTATAGAAAAAGTGATACAAAATTTGGCACGATGCCGAAGGTATCGAACTACGTTTGTTTGGGTGATATGACTTGGCTTTAGCCGAAATATTCAGCACGAACTTTCCAGCGGAAGTAGTTTCGGCTAAAGCCTCGGTATTTATAATTCTACCCCGGTCTAAAGACCGGGGCTATTCATGCATAACTTTATGGTGCAATTCCGCCTTTGAAGATCAGAAAATAAGAGATGGAACATTCCCTCTAAAACCGCTCCGCCATTCCCAGGCCAAACAACGCATAATCATACGCGGCGGGGTCTTTAGCATTCAGGGTTTTTAAATGGCTGGTGAGCCGCATGGCATTCGGCCAGTTCGATTTTATGTTTTCCAGCAAGCCAAGCCTTTCGGCCACCCGCGCCACGTGCACATCCAGCGGGCATACAAGTTGCGATGGCTTTATTTTCGTCCATATCCCGAAGTCAACACCATTCTTATCCTTACGCACCATCCACCTCAGGTACATGTTCAGGCGCTTGCAGGCTGAGTTGCGCTCCGGGGTGGCTATATGCTTTCGGGTTCGTTCGGGGTGGGGGATAGAAAAGAAGTAGTGGTGAAAATGAACCAGCGCCTGCTCCACAGTTTCCTCCTTATACAGCTTTGCCGGTACAAAAGCATCTTCCAGCGAATCGTGCGCCCGGTAGTGGTGTTGCAGCAACTCTATAAAATAAAGCAGGTCTGTGGCATTAAAAGTGCGGTGCGCAAAATGAACAAATCCCTTCAGGTCGGTATCCTTGTGATGAACGATAAAATCATGAGGCTGGTTGTCCATCCAGCCCATTAGTTTTCTGCAATTGTTTATTATAGTAGTGCGGTTGCCCCATGCCAGCACCGCCGCAAAAAGTCCGGCTATCTCTATGTCTTGTTTTTTAGTAAACGAATGCGGTATGCAAACAGGGTCTTTTTCTATAAAAGACGGCTTATTGTATATGGCAACCTTTGAATCAAGGAACTGTTTTAAATGTTGAGGGTCTTCCATTATTTAAATTACCGTTTATTTATTTTTTCATCGTCACTTAGTTGTAACTTCAACTTTCAAGATAATGCTTTTGATGAAAAGGTTAGTGATCTTTATGGCAGCCATGTGTGGTCTCTTAACCGGGGCCGCAGCACAGACTGGCATACTTATAAAACATGCCAACAGGGACACCGCATACATAAAAGATTATTACCGCAAATACTTTATTGTGCGCGCATACGAATCTACGAAGTTCAATAACTTCAAATACATAAACGGGCACGATAAGCTTATTTATAAGCCTAATGACCATAATAATTTTGGTCTGGGGTTCAACTACCGGTTTTTGTGCCTGAACCTCGGGGTTTATGTTCCTGGGGCTGGAAAGGACAAGAGTACCTATGGTAAGACCCATTACCTGGACCTGCAGACCCATCTTTACGTACATAAGTTCATTTTAGACTTTTACGGGCAGTTTTACAGGGGCTATTATCTTGCCAACTCTGAATCAGTTATCAGCAACCTGACGACCCACATAATCACCCGGCCCGATGTGAGCACCCGCGATATTACCCTGGAGCTCCAATATGTATTTAACGATAAGCGCTTCTCTTACAATGCCCCCTTTTACCAGAATGAGCTGCAGAAACAGAGCGCAGGTTCGTTCCTTTTAGGTGGCGGCATATACCACTTCGATGCCAGGGGCGACTCTGCGCTTACGCCCTCTGACGTTAGCTACGCCAATTTTTTCCATAACTACCGCTTCAATGCCAGCAGCAATAGTGGCATGGGTGCAAGCGGTGGGTATGCCTACACGCTGGTTATCAAAAAGAGGTTTTTCATTACCGGCATTTTAACCGGTGGCCTCGGAGTTAATGAAGCATCGCTCTCCAACACACTTGCAGACCAGCAGCAGAAAAAACTGGGCGCCGTGCTGAACCTGAGTGGAAAATTTGCAGCAGGGTATAACTCTGATAAGTATTTTGCCGGGGTCACCTATATAAGGCTCGTTACCGAAGACAATGCCGTGGAACCCGGTGCGTGGCAGGAAGTGAACACCGGCAATTTCCGCTTTACCGTTGCCAAAAGGTTCCGGCTCAAAAGGAACATTCTGCCTAAATCGGAATTGATAAAAATAGAGTAGAGTAATCGAAACTGTTCTTTCTGAAAATTGTTAAAAGCATTTGTTAGATCGTTATCGGTGCAATAAATATCTTATCTTTGGTGCTATCAGCACTCATGTAATAGGAAAAAAATAGGAAATGAAAAACGCATATAACATCTCATTTCAGTTAGTGGCAACGGTAATAGAAGATGACGAGACCGGCTATTTTTCTGCCTCCTGCGCAGAATTTCCCGAAGCGTTTGCCCAGGGTAAAACACACGATGAAGCCGTTAAAAACCTGATTGATCTTATTCCTTTTGTTTTAAAAGACCGCGAAGAAAACAATAAAAATGAGCCTATACACCATGGTCTTGTTTCCTCACAGCGTTTAAATGTATCCGTTTTTGCATAATGACAAAGGTTCAACTTACCCAATACATTTTGTCAAAAGGCTGCGTGATATTTCAATTTCCCGAGTTAAATAATAGGGGAAGTGTTATCCGGTTTAAAAATCCCAAAACCGGGGCTACTGCTTTTCTTAATTCA
Source organism: Bacteroidota bacterium (assembly GCA_013288445.1). Lineage (GTDB taxonomy): Bacteria > Bacteroidota > Bacteroidia > Chitinophagales > Chitinophagaceae > Nemorincola. Next base: position 15,937 of record JABDBX010000001.1, on the reverse strand, counting down.
CCATTGATGATTCCGTTATTATATCTGAAGTCGCTTTTGGGATTTGTGTCCGTTTGAATATACCCCTTCCATAATTAATACCATGCAAGCCAATACCCATCCGCCAACCTTCAATCATCGTATCTTCTGGGATGTGAATTTTGATGCGATTGACTACCGGAAAAAAGCTGCGTTCGTCATTGAACGGGTCTTTGAGCGTGGCGATGTGCCTGATATCAGGGCTTGCAGAAGATATTATGGAGATGAGCAGATAAGGACTGTACTAACTAATGCAAAATGGCTGCCGCTGGCCACTATTTACCTCGCATGTGCAGTATTGGATAATGAACTAACCGATTACAAATGCTACAATACAGCACAGTCGAACCCAGCACACTGGATATACTAAAGCAACTTCGTTCGGTGGAAGATCAGGAATAAGTCATCATCAAAACAACCGCTTATGAATAGATTTTCACTAACCACATTATTACTATGCCTATTTACTATTTCCCCAACCTTTGCACAGATAATTACCACCATAGCAGGAAATGGAACCGGCACCTGTATTGCCGATATGGGAAATGGTAGCCCGGCAACAGGGGCAGTGTTGGGTTGCGTGCATGGGATAGCCATAAATGACAGCGGTTATATTTTTGTGGGTAGCGAGAATAATACCGTGCGGAAAATAAGCAGCGCAGGTATTATTACGGCATTTGCCGGAAACGATACCGCAGGCTTCAGCGGCGATGGCGGCGCGGCCACAGCAGCTCGTTTATACGTGCCGGAGGGTATTTGCTTTGATAAAAAAGGTAACACTTATATTGCCGATGCGGCCAATCACAGGGTGCGTAGAGTGGATACAGCAGGCATCATCACCACCTTTGCCGGGAATGGCATGTTGGGAACTTTCATGGGCGGTGGCCCTGCAACGGCAGCTACTATTGGCGAAGTGTACTGTGTCTGTAGCGATGCTTTATGCAATATATACATATCGATGTCATTGCATATACTGAAGGTTGACACGTTTGGTATCATTACTAACTTCGCTGGAAATGGAGCCGGAGGGTTTAGTGGCGATGGTGGACCTGCTACCAATGCTAGTATAAGCGACGTATATCAGATTGCTTTTGACACATATGGCAATCTGTTTTTGACAGACGCTAATGATAACCGTGTCAGAAAGATTGATGCTACTGGTATAATCACAACCGTGGCGGGTTCAAGTGCAGGAGGAATGCCGACCTACCTGGGCGATGGCGGCCCGGCAACTGCGGGTGGCCTGAATTCCCCAACCGGTGTATTTCCAGATGCCTGCGGAAATATATATATATCAGATGGTTATAATAATCGTATCAGAATGGTGAATGACCAGGGCATCATTACCACCATTGCTGGTACTGGATATGGGGCAGGTACAAGTAGCACAGCCACCGGGGGCTACAGCGGGGATGATGGTCCGGCCACAGCCGCAGAACTATACTGGCCTGCCTTCATTTGCATAGACCCGCATACCGGTCTATATATAGCCGATGAACGTAACCGGTGTGTGCGGTATATACACTACGATAGCTGCCGGAATACTACGGGTGTGCCCTTTGTTTCCACCCCCAAGGAGGAGCTACGCATATACCCTAACCCTGCTACTACAAGCATTACCATTAGCAATCCCACAAGCATAAATGCAGACAGATACAGCATTAAAAATTTGCTTGGGCAAATTGTTTTGGACGGCAGCATGAATACCGGCACACAAAATGTCGATATAAGTACGCTTGCTAATGGTAGTTACATTATCAGCCTGTACCGCGAAGGCAATCCTTGCGGTAACAAAATGTTTGTAAAAAACTAGTTTTTCATTGCATGTTCTCATTTTAAGACTTCATTAAGAAGTTTATCAGAAATATATTTTTCTGATAAATTTTTATAATCCTACCTTTGCACCCGCTTTACCATGAGATACGACGTTTATAAAAGATCTGGGCTATCCCGCCATTTGTGGCTGGGGCTGGCTATTTTCTTTGTTGTATTCTCCTGCCCGGTAAAAAAGTATATACGGCTGCAGCTATACAAGCACACGCCGCTTACAGAGTCCACATCGGGCCCGCAAATAGCTACAAAAGACGTCAAAGATTGCAGCATTGCCGACAAGCATAACCAGCTACAGGTAATGCCACCCCCAGTGGTGCAACGGTTTGCGGGTGGTAATGGCGATACTCATTTTGCTTCTTTCTACCTACCTCTTTTTATTTCTCTTGCTTCCCTTCTGCTATTCAAAAGGAAGGACGAAGAGTATCTGGTCGGCGACCAAAGTCCCGGCGCTACCGGCACCGTGCCGCTCTATCTTCAGTATCGCCATCTGCAGGTCTGATACCCTTTCTATACTTGGCAAGGGGCATTTAGTGTCTGTTTACACGATAGCCCAATAGGAATTCTGTCATGGTGAGCCCCGTCGAACCATGACATGTTGAGGCAGTATTCTAAGCTAAATTAAGATACCGAACTCGCAGATCCACCCCTTGCAAAGTATAGTAATGCCACGCCTTCTACAAGCCCTGCACGTGTCGGCCTTGTCCTGATAACCCTGGATTGTTACCGCAGTAGTTTCAAAGTTCAATAGTAAATTTTATGTGGATAGTACGACTCGCATTAAGGCGACCTTATACCGTTGGGGTTATGGCCTTCCTCATTATGCTCATGGGGATCATGGCCATAAAATCAATGATGATCGACATTTTCCCGGTCATCGATATTCCTGTTGTTTCCGTTATCTGGACCTATCCCGGCCTTTCTGCCGCAGAAATGGAAAAGAAAGTAGTTTACCTCAGCGAGCGTGGTATTTCTTCATCCGTTAACGGTGTAGAAAAGATAGAATCACAGTCGCAGCCGGGTATTGGCATACTAAGGGTTTACTTTGAAAAAGGTGCTGATATTGGTGCTGCCATTGCGCAGATGTCGGCCGTGGCAGGCACCTCCATACATGGTATGCCGCCGGGCATTCAACTTCCCGTTATCCTCCAGTTCAATGCCACCAACGTGCCGGTAGCACAGATCACTATGTCCAGCAAAACACTTAGCGAAGACAAAATATTCGACTACGCGCTCAACTTCATTCGCCTGCGCCTGTTCACCATTCCCGGCCTGGCCACGCCTGCCCCTTTTGGCGGCAAAATGAGAGAGATAGTGGTGGATGCAGACATCAGGGCTATGCAGGCAAAAGGGCTTTCGCCGGTGGACCTGCTGAATGCATTGCAAAATTCTAACCTCATCATTCCGGCGGGCACAGCGCGTATCGGCCTGCGGGAATATACCGTGCAGCTTAACTCCAGCCCCGACCAGGTGAAAGACTTTGACAATATCCCGGTGAAGTATGTGAATGGCCAGATCGTCACACTTGGGCAGGTTGCCAAAATATCAGACGGCTTTGCCGACCAGGTAAACATTGTGCGTGTGGATCGCGGCAGGGCCGCGTATCTATCCATACTCAAAAAATCAAACGCTTCCACATTGATGGTTGTAGAGGCTGCCAAGGCCATGATACCGGTGATAAAAGAAACCGCGCCCGATGGCCTGGATCTTAAAGTGGATTTCGACCAGTCTGTGTTCGTGGAAAACTCTATAGAAAGCGTGTTGCATGAAGCCATTATAGGGGCCTTGCTTGTATCGCTCATGATCATGTTTTTCCTCGGTAGCTGGCGCAGCATGGTTATCGTGTGTACCTCCATACCGCTTTCTATATTGGTAGCCATCATTGTGCTGAAGCTTACCGGCAATTCACTGAACATAATGACGCTTGGCGGCCTTTCTCTTGCCATTGGTATGCTGGTGGACGATGCTACTGTGGAGGTGGAGAACATACACCGGAACCGGGGGCTGGGTAAACCACTCACAATAGCCATACTTGACGGCGCGCAGCAGATAGCAGTACCCGCGCTTATGGCCACACTGGCCATTTGTATCGTGTTCTTCCCCGTGATATTGCTCACCGGGCCTTCCAAATATCTGTTCCAGGCTATGGCGCTGTCGGTGGTTATTTCCATGATGGCGTCTTATATCCTGTCGCGCACATTGGTGCCGGTACTTGCCCGTATGCTCATGGCAGGCGAGCATCACGGCACAGAGCCGCCGGTGGACGGCAGCAGGTTCAAAATGTTCTCCCATAAATTCAATATGGAGCGAGACAGGCGTTTCGATAATTTTAAGGACCGCTATGGGCGCATACTTCATACGTTCCTGAAGAACAGGCCGGCTGTATTGCTTATTACTGTAGGCATACTGATCATTTCCGTTTTTCTCGTCAAAGTAATTGGTACCGACTTCTTTCCGAATACGGATACCGGAATGATGAAGCTACACTTCAGGGCGCCCGTAGGTACGCGTATTGAAGAAACCGAACGCCTGGTTGACTCTGCCGAAGCCCATATACAAAACATAATAGGCAAGAAAGACCTCGGCGCAGTTAATGATATGATAGGCGTGCCGCTCTTCTACAACCTTGCATTCGTGCAAACGGACAATACCAGCAGCATGGATGCCGATATTCTTATCTCGTTGAACAAGGGCCACAAGCCCACTAACGAATATGTGAAGCAGATACGCAACGATCTCAATGAGCATTTCCCCGGCTGCGCTATTTACTTCCAGTCGGCCGATATTGTGAGCCAGGTGCTGAATTTCGGTGTGTCGGCGCCTATCGACATACAGATAATGAACAACAACTACGATACTTCATTTAAGTATGCCGTGATGCTCAAAAATGCCATGCGCACCATACCAGGCGCAACAGACGTGAACATAAAGCAGATACTCGACTACCCAACAATGAAGTTCAACGTGGACCGCGCGCGGGCGCAGGAACTTGGCCTGAGCCAGAAAGATGTGGCCAACTCCATGCTCGTGGCACTGTCGTCAAACGCTACTGTGTCGCCCTCATTCTACATCAACCCGGTGAATAATGTAAACTATCAAGTAGCTGTGAAGATACCTTACCAGGACCTGAACTCTATAAACAACATACTAAATACCCCGGTGACCAGCAGTGAGCAATCAGTCGCTTCATCCGGGCTTACCGATGCACCTACATCGCAAACGCAAACACTGGGCAATCTCGCTTCTATCAGTTACGAAAACCAGTACGATGTTATCAGCCACTATACAGTGCAGCGGGTAATGGATGTTACCGCCAATGTAGAGGGCCGTGATATGGGTTCGGTGGCCGATGATATTGAAAAGAAAATAGCCCACATAGGCAAGCTTCCGGTAGGTATGCACATTTTTATGCGCGGCCAGCCAGAGGTGATGAACAGCACGTTTAAAACCCTTGGCCTCGGTCTTATCATTTCGGTGATATTGGTGTACTTGCTGATGGTGGTCTTGTTCCAGACCTGGATCGATCCCTTTATCATATTGTTTTCAGTGCCCGGCGCGTTTGTGGGCATTTTATGGATGCTGGCTATCACCGGTACTACCATTAATACCGTATCGCTCATGGGCTCTATTGTGGCGGTGGGTATTGCTGTATCCAACTCCATTCTGCTCGTAAGCTTCGCCAATGAGGTGCGGGTGGAGAAAGGGCTGAACGCCATAGAAGCCGCACTGGAGGCAGGTAAAACAAGGTTGCGCCCTGTATTGATGACTGCCCTTGCTATGGTGCTGGGTATGATACCTATGGCGTTGGGCACAGGGGCGGGTGGCGAACAGAATGCCCCGCTTGGTCGCGCAGTAATGGGCGGTCTTATTGTAGCTACTGTAGTAACGTTGTTTATTGTGCCGGTAATTTATTCCCTGCTGAGAAAAAGCCCGCCACAGCGCAATAAGCTCGATGAACAATTTGCGCTTGAGACCATGCGCTATGACGAAGTGGAAGAGGCCCATGCAGTATTGATACCCGGCGCTTCTGTAAATACTAAGGAACAAGAATAAGATCATTTTTTTCAAAACAAAGATTATGAGCAATAAAAAAGATAATAGCAAAACAAGGCTCTGGATAGGTGGCGTAGTTATAATAGCAGTGGCCGCATTCGGGTTGCTGTATATGATGAATAAACAAAACGCCGCTCTTGAAAAGGAAAGCGCCAACAGGGTAAAGTCTATTCAAAACGGCCCCGTGGTGAAAGCAATAAAAGCAGGTATGTCGGCTGCCGACAAAGGGCTGTCACTTATCGGCGAGGCGCGCCCTTTCCAGAGTGTAACGTTGTATGCCAAGACCAGCGGCTATATGAATAAGATACTGGTGGACAAGGGCGACAAAGTAAGGCAAGGCCAGTTGCTCGCCACCATCATATCGCCGGAGATAGACCAGGCTTACAATGCAGCCCTTGCCGACCTGGAAAATAAAAAGAAAATAATGAAGCGCGACCAGGCCCTGGTACAGAAGGACTATATCTCGAAAGAAGATGCCGATGCCAGCGAAACAACGGTAAAGGTTGCAGAAGCACAGGTGCAGTCCCTGAGAGAGCAGATGCAATACAAAAATATCACAGCCCCATTCGCGGGTACTGTGACCGCCCGTTTCGCAGATCCCGGTGCATTACTTCAGAATGCCACTAACTCGCAAACCAGCGCACAGGCAGTGGTCACGCTGTCCCAGTTAGATAAGATACGCATCTACGTTTATATCTCGCAAACTGATGCATCATTCCTGCGCGAAGGGTATCCCGTTACCATCTCGCTCACCGAGAACCCGGCTATCAAAATAAAAGCCAGTGTTACGCGCATAGCCGGCGAGCTTGATCCCAAGACCCGCATGATGCTTGCCGAAATTGATATCCCTAATAAGGACAACGCCATAATACCGGGAAGCTATTTGCAGGTAGCCTTCCAGGCGCCTGAAAAAAAATACCTAACAATTCCATCCGAAGCTTTGGTGATACGGGCCGGGAAATTTTTCGTTCCTGTTATCAGCAACAACAACCAACTGCACTATCAACCGGTTGTGGTAAACAACAACGATGGCGTTCGTGTATCTATAATAAGCGGTGTAAACACAGGCGATGTCGTTGGGCTGAATGTAAGCCCTGAACTTCCCGAAGGACAAAAAGTAAACGTACAATTATGATCAGTATTAAGAACATGAAGTATAGCGTCACGGCATTTGCTTTTGTCGTTACAGCGATGAATGCCACCGCACAGCAATCCTCGGTAAAATTATTGAGCCTGCCGGATTGCATCCATATAGCACTGGAAAGGTCCACTGCGGTACTAAAGGGCAATAACAATGTTGCCTATGCGGGCACACAGGTATTGGCTACCTATGGGCAATACCTGCCAAATCTGATTGCGGCGGGCGGCTATAATTATGACAGGGGCAATAATTTTTACTCATCATCAGGCCCTGCGTTGGTCAATGAAAACCGCAGCCAGTTCAACTACCAGCTCACCAGTAGCATTAACTTGTTTACGGGATACTACAATTATTCAAGTTGGAAAGCGGCCAAGCTGAACCAGGATATTTCTAACCTCACCGTAGAACTTGCAAAGCAACAGATAGAGTTGGATATTACCCAGTCCTATTTACAGGTGATACTGGATAAGAAGATCATAGCCCTTGATAGCAGCAACCTCTCTACTTCGCTAAAAAGGGAAGACCAGCTAACTGCGCTCAACGAAGTGGGCAGGAAGCCAAAGACCGACCTGTACCAGCAACAAGCGCAGACCAGCAGCAACAAGCTGCTGCTCATAAATGCGATAAGCCACATGCAGAACGACAAAATACTGCTGCTGCAGAAACTTCGTATCGACTCGACCGACAACTACGATATACTGGACATGGCCATTGATGATAATGCCGATGCTGCACGCTATGGCAATGGTGATGCACTGGTGCAGGAAGCGTTGCAAAACAGGATAGACCTGAAGTCGGCAACCCTGAATACACAACTGGCCGACTGGAACACAAAAAAATATACGAGCGGTTATTTGCCACAGGTAAGCCTGGCCGGCGGCATTTACAACAATGGTGCTTACTTCAATACACTGAGCGTTAATGGCGAAAATATGCAGCCCGGCTCCCAGCCAAACATACCCACCCAGCTATACAAATACACCTACGGGCTTGTAGGCATCAACGCAGTGTGGAACATCTTTGACAAGTACTACACAAAAACGAGTGTTGCAGGTGCAAAAATAGTGGCTGACAATGCCCGCATAGACTTGCAGGACACAAAAACAGGCGTTGTGTCGAACATCAGGCAGGCACACAACGATTACCACAATGCTGTGCAGCAAATGGAAACGGTAGGCGTAGGCTATACCGCCGCCCAAAAAGCTTTTGAAGCGGTAAACGGGCAATATAAAGAGGGAGCAACCGATTTTATTACCGAAGCCAATGCCCAACTTGTGCTGCTGCAGGCTGCCCAAAACAAAATATCAGCCTCAATAAATATGATGCTGCAAAAAAAGATCATTGACTTTTATGTAGGCGCAATAAAAAATTAATGAATAGCAACAGATGGTCAACCCTGAATAAATTCTTAAATTTGCGTTCTGATAGCTATCAGAACAAATAGCGTGCTATGGCAAAGTATATAGACATCTTCACAGATTACGGGTTTAAGAAGATCTTTGGGGAAGAAGCCAATAAGACAATTCTTATTGATTTTCTTAACTCCCTTTTGCCTGCCAGCGCCCATATTAAAGACCTGACGTTTAAAAACACGGAGCAATTGCCAGTGACGATAAATGAACGTAAAGCGGTTTATGATATATACTGCGAAAATGATAAGGGTGAAAAATTTATCGTGGAGCTACAGAAAGCCAAGCAGAATTATTTTATTGAGCGCACTATTTATTATTCTACATTCCCGATAAGCGGACAAGCTATAAAAGGGGATTGGGACTATAATTTAAAGGCTGTGTACTGTATAGGGTTATTGGATTTTAAATTCAGCGATTACACAAATGAAGGGGAAATAGGCGAGGTGGTACATACTCATACCCTCAAAAACCAGCATAACAAGCCTGTTTACGACAAGCTCACTTATATCTATTTAGAAATGCCCAATTTCAACAAGAAGGAACATGAATTGGAAACCAGGCTTGACCAGTGGCTTTTCTTTATTAAAAACCTCGAAACTTTTCAGGCGATACCGGAGATATTTAAAGACCAGGTAGTATTTATAGAAGCTATAGAAAAAGCGGAATTATCAAGAATGAGCGAAGAAGCCCAGGCTACCTATTACGCAGGCTTGAAGGCATACCGGGATCATATAAACCAGATGAAAACTGCAAGGAGCGAAGGGGTTGAAGAGGGAATAGAAATAGGTAGCAAAATGGTGGATGAAAAAGTAAAGGAAGAGAAATTAGAAATAGCAAGAAATTGCTTAAAAAACGGTTTAAGCATAGAAATGACCGCAAAATTAACCGGGCTTACCGAAGACGAAATAAGGACTGTTACCGTATAGAGGCAACTTACTCGCAGACAGGTGAGTTATCTCATCCGCCAGTCGAGTACGTAAAGCCACTAACGTTTCGGCTCAAAAAGCCCCTCGATCATCTGCTGGTTAAAATGGTCGTTGATGTTCCCATTGATATTGTTGTAGATAGCGCTGATGAAAATGCTGTGCAACGCGCTGAATACCGCAATGATGGCTAAAACGCCTGCCACCATTATACCGATACCCAAGCCTTCATTTACCAACGCCGTGACGCCCATACCTACTACAGCCACGGGAATAATGCAAAGAAGGCTCACCAGCCCCAGGCTGAAATTGGCGCTTATCCCTTCTCCCCATTTTTCTCTCATTATATGACCTGAGCGCTTCAGTGCGTCATAGGGCCCAACGTTCTCGTAAGCTATCACAGGTATCACAAAGAATGTGGCCACGCTCCATACAATACCCACGAACGAAATGATCATACGCCCTATCCATCCCAAATTGTCTTGTGCTATTTTTAAGATCACGCCCACCGTGGCTGCAAATACCGCCCAGGATAGTATCGCTTTAATGCGGCTAAGACTAAAAGAGAGCCCCTTTGCAACAGTTACTTCCTCCCCGTCGAAATACAATTTTGCGCAGTGCATCAGCGCCATATTGAAGAACACTACAATGAAGTAGTTGACAATGTAGAACAGGAAAATGCATAGGTATAGCAACGCCCTGTTATTGAGCTGCAGGTTGTCAACATTCCACCCGGCGCTATAAAGCGTGAGCGTACAAAACGACCCAAGCACAAGCAGTATGGATATTGCAGATAATATCGGGAATACGATCAACTCTTTGTGTGCCCTAAGCACCTGGAAACTGGTTTTGGCTACTTCCCAGCCATTTGATACACGATTATAAAATCCCATAAAGTTTGTTTTATCAATGATAAAAGATAAAACTATAAAATAATCTTGAAACTTTAAAGCAAATTAGCTCTTTACCCTTTTAACTTTTTACCCTATTTTTACCTCAAAATATACCACAATGCAATTTCCTGACAATTTACGCTATACCAAGGACCACGAATGGATACTTGTAGAAGGCAATACCGCTACTGTTGGCATCACTGATTTCGCGCAGCACGAGCTCGGCGACATAGTGTTTGTGGACATCCCGACTGTAGGAAAGCCGCTCGCTGAAAATGAAATTTTCGGTACGGTAGAAGCCGTTAAAACGGTTTCCGACCTTTACCTGCCCGTTAGCGGCACTATTACAGAAGTAAATGCCGGGTTGGAAGCAAACCCGGAGAATGTAAACTCTGACCCATATGGCGCAGGCTGGATGGTGAAGATGACATTAAGCAACCTTTCAGAAGTGGACAAACTCCTGGACGCAACTGCATACAAGCAACTTGTAGGCTAATAATGCGGAAAATATTTTCACCGGATTCCCCATATAAGATTCAGGCAAGGTCCTTAGCTATACTCTGGACCTTGCTTATTTTTATTGCGTGCTTTCTGCCCGGAGAGGAGATTCCTCAAGTCGCAGTTCCTGAAGCCGACAAGTGGACGCACATCATTTTATTTGGCGGCTTCACGTTTTTGTGGCTTTGCTCCAGGCCCATTCGCACTGCCGCGTCACTGCTTGGTCTTTTCTTTATTGCGGTGGCCCTGGGCGCTTTTATTGAGATCATGCAGGGGCAACTCGTATTCCTGGGCCGAAGCATGGAGTTCCTCGATGGCGTGGCCGATGCTATAGGCGGGGCCTTGGGTATTGGTTTCTTTTGCCTGCTTGCCTGGTTTGCCACAAGAAAAACTACTGGTGCAGTATCGCCTTAAGTATGGGCAGCGACCGTATATCGCCCATGTGTTGCGTGTGTTGTTGCAGGAATGCAATATACCAGTCTATTAGCCTTATCCGCATTGCGGCATTCATCTCTATTTCTTTCAGGGCATCATAGCTTTCGGTCATCAGCAGGCGACTTAGTATGCCTGCATCTTCATTGCTGGTGTATGATGTTGATGCAGCGTTTGGCTCTTGTCCGGTAAACCCACCCTCCTGGATGTCGAGGTAGGGCGTTTCACTGCTATAGACCCCTTTCAGGTCGTAACCAAGCACACGGCTGCATTTTATAATGAAGAAAAGGGGGAAATTCGCTACCTCTTGTGTTAGCATTGAGTCCAGCGTTACAAAATACGCATACGCGAAATCAAATAGTTCCGGCAATGGTGCATGTTCGGGTAGTAAGCGCAATAACACTTCCACTGAGAATAGTACGATGCTGTTTTTGATCACATGCTCCTGCAACCCGTTGTATATATGGGCCGCCTGGAATTCCCTTAAACGCTGCATGTTCCTTTGCGGTTGGTGGTACACCACCAGATCCAGCAGCATACCTGGCTGAAAAGACCCTGCCCGGTTCTGTTTCGCTTTGGCGCTGCGCACACCCTGCACCATGTACGCTTGGATCCCGTCTCTTGCAGTGAATATTGTTGTGATCAGGCTGCTGTCGCCATATTTTATGGAACGCAACACTATGCCTTGTGTCTTGTGGAGCATTATTGCTTATTTCATAAACACCATCTTGCCCGCATAGGTCTGGCTGCCGTCGCTGCTGGAAACAAAAATGAGATATACGCCTGATTGCGGCCTGCGCCCGGTATAGTCTTTTCCATTCCAGGTAGCCTGGCCGCCATAAGCAGTAGTGCGATACACTAATTGGCCGTTTATGTCGGTTATCCGCACATCTGCATTGGCTACCAATCCTTTTATGGCTACAGTACCGCTATAATCGCTGGCTATGGGGTTGGGAAATACCAGCACGTCCTGGTTGCTTGTCCCGCCATCCGTAGCAGTACTGCGGTAGCATACCATACCCATATCTGTGCCTATATACACATCGCCGGTTACTTTGTCTATTGCTATCTTACGAACTGTATTTGAGGGCATAGGGCTGTTGTCAGACGTAAACCGGTATATGATCTGGGCAGCATCCGGAGAAAGCAGCCACACTCCATTGTCCGTACCTACCCATTTGCGGTTGGCGCCGTCAACAGCTATTGTTCTTACAGTGCTGCCCGCAAAAAGGTACCCCGCAAACTGGTCGTACTGCACAATAGGTATTTCGGCATCGCATGGCGGCACATTCTGGAAGGGAGCAGTACAGTTGCTGGCAATCCCTATCCCGTTGTCTGTACCTATCCACATATTGTCGTTCTTATCTTTAGCAATACAATACACCCCGCTGCTCGGAAGGTTACCCGTACCTACCCCCGCTCCCAGGTGGTAATACGAGTCGTCCGTAGAATCATTGAGCGTGCCATTAGTATTGTATATTGTAACCCCGCCGGAGATTGCATTCACAAACCACACCTGTCCATAATCGTCAATGGCGATGGGCCCGCCATCCCCCGTGCCAGGAATCCGGAATGCATGCCATGAACTATCAAGTGCACTCTTTGCATATAGAGAGTGCTGGCTACCAAACAAGGTTACCCAAAGGTTATCCTGCTGGTCGGTAGCTAACCCGATCACCTGTCGCTGGCCCCTGTGAAAAACACTGGTACTGCTGTCGAAGATGGAAGGAGGGTTCTGCCTTAACAGTTGGTAGTTGCCGTTAGGATAGATAATAGACAAACCATCGTTGAACGAACCGAAATACAAATTACCATTGGATTCATCTTTAAGGACCGAAACAAAGTCAACCAATGTATCGAACGGGTTGTAGCCATTTGTTAGGTTTAAAACACCTGTAAGGTCGGAATACTCCTTAAAATATACCCATTTATCGTTCGTAAAATGAGATACTCCGTCGCGATTGGCTGATTCGTAATATAGGTCATCGTATCCGCCGTGGGCAATATAGACGTCCTTATTATTTGCATAAATATCATAACTATAAGGGTCTGATGGTCCTGGGGGGCTGGGAGCCCTGCCCATATAGCCAGTTGCCAGCCTCGTTGAAAGTCCGTAATACGCATCTGAAAACCAAACCGTATTGTCCAATAGCTGCAAGGCCTGCACTGGACACCCTACATCACTGTCATGGATCCCGTTGCCATACATAGAGTCAATAAACCGGAAACTGGTATCCATCATCTTAATGTCGCCGTTAAAGTTATTAGGCCTGAATTCGCTGATGAGGAGCTGGTTATTCCCGGCGTCTATGTGCTTGATGAGCGTATAGCCTTTCATAGTGTCAAAGGGCGTCTGGGGGCAGGTATAAACTAAGTGCACCGTATCATTCATCAAAGCATATACGGAACGTGAATTGGAAAGGAACAGAGTATTATCTACACTGGCCATGGCGGTAAATTTATCGGCGGTATCCAGGTTCTGCCATACCTGGAAATTTTGTAACTGAGGGCTATTCTTATCAGCCCGGAATAAGCCTGACGACGTTGCTGCATAAAAATAATCGCCGTTGCTTGTAAAACCGGTAACGGGCAGCGTTTGGTTAGCGCTGCCATATAAGTAGTAGGTTTCATTGAAGTTGTGGGTGGTTAGGTCAAGTACAAGGATGCCCAGGTCTGTACTCAGGTAGGCGATCCCGTTCTCGGTATATACCTGGTTCACTGTTTTACTCCCGGCTATAACTTTCACTTCCAGGTCGGGTATATTGTAAAAACTGTTCGCGTTTCCCTTGAACAGGTCTATATTCCCATCCACATACACGAGTATCGTAGTGGACGTAGCCGCATCATACGCAACGCATTGCATGCCTATGTCCGACATGCCCTCTACCTTGCTGTAGGGTACCGGCGATGCACCGCTCTTGGTGGCCTCAAGGGTAAAAAAGCCCTCGGTACAGGCATTAAATATGGAATTGCCATCAGTGGCCAGCCCCAGCGATGTATTGTAAGGCAGAAAAGACCGCCAGTAGCCTATGGGTTTCTCCTGGGCCTTAGCGATAAACGCGCATACAAATAAAACCGTGAACAATGGCAAGAAGCGCCTGGAAAATATAGTCATTATAAAGTACAGTCAACGAGGGTCAAATATAAGGAAATAACGGTTTAGGCACGTGGATATTGTATGGTATGCTACCGCAGTACTGCTACGGATGGCGGGACAAGCAACCAGGACGTGCTGGTATTTCCCAACCCCATAGCCAGCGATTATAG
>JABDBX010000001.1:0-1460 GCA_013288445.1 Bacteroidota bacterium | reverse complement strand
TGGATATTGTATTGGTGGAATATCATTTGAACCCCGATCTATAAGATGACGGGCTAAGATTTTAAGAATTCCGGATGGTATTGACATTTTGCAGGTTAAAACCGTCGCGGTTCTTATCTTCTCAACTGCAACGTTCGGCCAAGGTAACTTATAATATATCATTTGTTCAGTTTACGCCACTCACCCCATTGAGAAAAATTTAATTGTGGATAACTATGCATTATCTTATTTGTGCTATAGCAACCCTGTAGCGAGTTATAGCGGGTTGTAATTTCTTGGGTGACCCCATTGGTGACCCCATTTTTGGGGTGGGGTGATTCCGCCTTCGCTGTATTAGCTATGGCGGAAGGGGGTGAGCGTTTTTCTACCACTAAGTACACAAGGGAGGCCACAAGGTTCACACAAAGTTGCTCATATTTCCCAGAAATCCTTTTAAAAATATAAATTATTGATAATCAATTAATTGCATTCAAATTGTGGATAACTGTTGCTCAAAAGTTGCTCACTTGTTGCTCAGCTATTTAGCCTCACCCCGGCCCTTCCCGAATAAAAGACCGGGACTAGCTTCCAAAAGAGAGGGAGATATGTTATGTCCTGGAATCACTTTACACATTGGTGAGATAATCTGGTTTTTGCCTTATAGTTGCTGCAAAATGTGTGCCGGATATGGTGTGGCAGTGGGTAAGATATCCACATTTCTGAACCGCTGATGAAGCTGATCATCTCGATTTTCGCTGAACGGGGTCGAGCAGGCTGCGTCAAGATAAATTCCCGTTGCAAACAGGCTGAATTGCAGGACACGAGAGCGCTACGCTAAACGCTTGCGCCAGACGAGTCTTAGGTTGCAATTTCACGAATTTATATGTCCCGGTATGGCACAAAAAAAGCTCCGTTTTCGGAGCTCGTTTTGTGGAAAGATTTGACGGTCTGCTGCTCTGCTACTTCTTATTTATCCTCGGTGGTATCTTGCCTCGCTCGGCCTGCATTTTCTGCATTTCTTCCAGCCGCTGCGACCACTTGGATGGTGTGGCGGGCTTATTTCTATTTTCCTGTAGTTGTGCGTGAATGGCCTTTTCGTTGATAAAATATTTCTGGATAATGAATTGCTGGGCAATGCTCAGAAGGTTGGAGAAGGTATAGTAAAAAGTAAGCGCCGCCGCCATCTTATTGAACATACCCATCAGGAATATCGGGAAGATATAAGGCAGGTATTTCATCATGGGGTTATTAGGATCCTGCGGCGTCATGTTGCGGTTATAGAGCGCAAGAAACAGGCTGGAAGCCGTCATAAGCAGGGTAAAGAGGCTTATGTGGTTGCCATATACCGAGGACAATATAGGGATCGTGGTATCCCAGCTGGCTATGCTGTCGTAGGTAGAGAGGTCGTTGCACCAGAGGAAGTGCTGCTGCCGGAACTCTATGAACGAGGGGAACATGTAATACATGGACAGCAATATAGG